>CAMOWQ010000001.1 GCA_946628495.1 uncultured Treponema sp.
ACCTCGACCGGTAGCATTTTTCTTTTGGTGTATTCATGTTTATAATGCGTTTGCCATGTTATTTTCCAAACACCTTCTTTATTCTTTCTACGGCTTCTATTGTGCGTTCGCGAGTACCGAAGCCTGTTAAACGAAGATAGCCTTCGCCCATTTTACCAAAACCGCTGCCTGGAGTGCCTACTACGTTGCATTTTTCCAAAAGTTCATCGAAGAATGACCAGCTGGTAAAGCCTTCTGGAATTTTTAGCCATACATAAGGGGAATATTCGCCGCCAAAAGCTTTAAATCCTGCCTGTGTAACACCTTTAAAAATTATATGGGCATTTTCGCGGTAAAAGTTCAGATTTTTCTGAATCTGTTTTTGACCTTCCTCGGAATAAACAGCTTCTGCAGCTTTTTGTGTTATGTAAGAAACTCCGTTAAATTTTGTAGACTGTCGGCGGAACCAGAGTTTGTTTAATTCAGAGCCTTCAAAAACAAGGTCATGAGGAACTACAGTATAACCACAGCGTAATCCTGTAAAGCCTGCAGTTTTAGAAAAAGAACGTAATTCAATTGCGCAGGTTCTCGCGCCTTCAATTTCGTAAATTGATTTTGGGATTGCCGGGTCAGTAATAAATGCTTCGTAAGCAGAATCGTATAAAATAAGGCTTTTGTTTGCATTTGCGTAATCAACCCATTTTTTTAGATAAGCTTTGTCTGCAACGGCTCCAGTCGGATTATTTGGGAAACACAAATAGATAATATCCGGGACTTTTTGTGAAGCAGCAGGAATTTCTGGCAAAAAGCCTGTTTCTGCGCTGCATGGCAAAATAATGATTTTATTTTTGCGTCCGTTCATAATATTTGTGTCTATATAAACCGGGTAAACAGGATCGCAGATTGCAACGGTATTGTCGGTTGCAAAAATGTCTCCGATGTTTCCACAGTCAGATTTTGCACCATCCGAAAGAAAAATTTCATCAAGCTGCATTTTTATTCCGCGTTTTGTGTAATCCCATTCAAGAATTTTTTCGCGAACAAAATCATACCCCTGCTCTGGCGGATATCCGCGGAAAGTTTTTTCATCTGCCATTTCGTCAACGGCTTTGTGCATGGCATTAATTACCGCAGGGCAAATTGGGCGGGTAACATCACCAATCGAAAGTTTGATTATATCTGCCTGTGGATGACTTGCGGCAAATTCACGAGTTTTTTTGTTTACTGTGGAAAAAAGATAACTTTCTTCCAGGTCTAAAAAGTTTTTGTTGATTTTCATTTTATTTCTCCTGTAAATACTGTTTCAGCTGGGCCGGTCATAAAGACGCTGTCGGTTTCGTTTCCGCTCCATTCAATTTCTAAATCTCCGCCTAAAAGATGAACGGTGATTTTTTCGCCTGCATCTACAAATCCATTTAAGATTGAGGCAACTACTGTGGCACAAGTTCCGGTTCCGCAGGCTAAAGTTTCACCGGTTCCACGTTCCCATACGCGCATCCAGATTGTGCGTCGGTCTTGAACATAAGCAAATTCTGTGTTTGTGCGTTCCGGAAAAAATTCGTTATTTTCAAAATATGGACCAATTCCACAAACATCAAAATCTGCCGGCTTTTTGTCTAAAAATACAACGGCATGAGGATTTCCCATAGAAACGCAGGTTATTTTGTATTCAGTGCCTTGAACTACAAGCGGTTTCATAATCACTAAGTCAGAATTGGCAATTGAAGAAATATTTACGTTTTTATCTGACTGTAATTCAACATCTTTTTTAGAAGTTAGCACTGGAATTTTTGCAGCTTGCAGAATAGGCTTTCCCATATCAACACTAAGTTTTGTAATTTTATCGCCGCGTTCACCACTTTCGATTTTTAGGAATTTTACTGCACCCATCGATTCAACAGAAAATTCGCGTTCTTTTGCATATCCTGCGTCATACACAAATTTTCCAACACAACGAATTCCATTACCGCACATCTGACTACGGCTACCATCAGCATTGTACATTACCATTTCGAAATCAGCAGTTTGACCTCGTTTTATTAAAATCAGTCCATCGCTGCCTATTCCAAAATGTCTGTCCGAAACCTTAACAGCAATTTCTTCTGCCCTGCTAAGAATATTCTGAACTTCTGGCGAAGACGTATCGGTACAATCAACATAAATGTAATCGTTCCCACAACCATGCATCTTAGTAAATTGCATTCATACTCCCCGGAAAATACATATAAAAATGTTTTCCGAAACACAAAAAAAGCCGCAGAAATAACTCCAAAAAAATATGGAATTATATCTGCGGCTTCTTTGCCTTTATCATTAATTTTTATTGTTTTATAAAAAATAAGACATGTTTGTCAACTGCATGAACCGCATCAAAAGCCCTGTGTTCTGTCTCTTCTGACCTATATCTTCACCCTTGACCACTTATAGCAAACGCTGTATAACTTGCAATTGAATATGAACAAAGGCGTTCATTCTTTCTGGTGGAACTGTTTAAAAATAACTGTGTTACACCTTAAGGAATGAACGTTTTTTTTTGCTTAATGCAATTGGAGACAAAATGAGCGATGCATATCTGATTCTTGCAGACGGTACAATCTTTAAGGGACAGGCAATCGGTGCAAGCGGCACGACAATTGGCGAAACTGTTTTTACTACAGGAATGACAGGCTACCTTGAAACGCTTACAGATCCTAGTTACTTTGGCCAGATAGTTACGCAAACATTTCCACTTATCGGAAACTACGGAATAATGGACGAAGATTTCGAAAGCAAAAAAAGCTGGGTAAAAGGCTACATTATCCGTGAACTTTGCGATACTCCTTCAAATTTCCGTTGCAACGGCACGCTAGATGAGTTTCTAAAAAAACAGGGCATTATAGGAATTTGCGGCATAGATACACGTGCCCTTACAAAAAAAATACGTGAATCAGGAGTAATGAACGGTATGATTGCAAGCGGCGACGAAGTGCAAAGCATCATTCAGGACATTGCACCTCATCTTAAAAAAATTCAAAGTTATACAATTACAAATGCAGTAAAAAGCGTTCAAACACAAAACAGCATAAATGCAAAAAACACAACAGCCTCAAATAAAAAACATGTTGTACTGTTTGATTTTGGCGCAAAAAACAATATTCAGCGTGAACTTGAAAAAAGAGACTGTAACGTTACCGTAGTACCAGGCGACACAAGTGCAAAGACAGTATTAGAACTTTTGCCAGACGGAATTATGCTTAGTAACGGACCTGGAGATCCTGCAGAAAATATAAGTATCATTAATGAAATACAAAAACTGTGTGAAGTAAAAACAATTCCTATTTTTGGAATATGTCTTGGACATCAAATGCTTGCACTTGCACGCGGAGCAAAAACCCGAAAACTAAAATACGGGCACAGGGGCGCAAATCATCCTGTAAAGGAATTACAGAGCGGACGAGTTTTTATTACAAGCCAGAATCACGGTTATGCAGTTGAAACAGAAAGCCTGCCTTCTTTTGCAAAATTGAGTTTTATAAATGCAAACGACAACACCTGCGAAGGCATCGAATACACCGACATCCCTGCATTCAGCGTTCAATTTCATCCCGAAGCTTGCGGTGGCCCTCACGATACAAATTATTTATTTGATAATTTTATAAAAAAAATGCAGAACAGATAAAAAATACAAACTAAGTTTCAGGAGAATAAAATCACCATGCCGTTAAATAAAAATATTCACAAAGTAATGATTATTGGTTCTGGTCCGATTGTTATTGGACAGGCAGCAGAGTTTGACTACGCTGGAAATCAGGCTTGTAAAGCTTTAAAGGCACTGGGATTGGAAGTATGCCTTGTAAATTCAAATCCTGCAACGCTTATGACAGATTTTGAAATGGCAGATGAAATTTACATGGAACCGCTTACTCTAAAAACTTTGGAACGCATAATAGAAAAAGAAAAACCTGATTCTTTGCTTTCTACCCTTGGAGGTCAGACTGGCCTTACTCTTAGTATGGAACTTGCAAAATCAGGATTTCTTGCTTCTCATAACGTGCAGCTGCTTGGCGCAAAGCCAGAAACAATAGACAAAGCCGAAGACAGACAGCTTTTTAAAGATACAATGGAAGCCATTGGCGAACCGTGCATTCCGAGCAAAGTTGTTACAACTTATGAAGATGCCGTTGATTTTGTTCACAACGAAATTGGATTTCCTGCAATAATACGTCCTGCATTTACACTTGGAGGAACAGGTGGCGGCATTGTAAAAAACGACCGCGAATTGGACGAAATTGCACATAACGGACTTCACCGTTCGCCTATTCATCAGATTCTTGTGGAAAAATGCATAAGCGGCTGGAAAGAAATTGAATTTGAAGTTATGAGGGACAGCAATGCGAATGTAATTACAGTCTGCTCAATGGAAAATTTTGATCCGGTTGGCGTACACACAGGAGATTCAATTGTAATTGCACCGACAGTTACTCTTGCCGACAAAGAATATCAGATGTTACGAAGTGCCGCTTTGAATATTATATCTGCACTTAAAATTGAAGGCGGCTGTAATTGCCAGTTTGCGCTTAATCCTGACAGTTTTGAATATGCCGTTATTGAAGTAAATCCTCGTGTTTCCCGTTCGTCGGCACTGGCAAGTAAGGCAACCGGATATCCTATTGCAAAAGTTGCAGCTTTGATTGCAGTAGGTTTTACACTTGATGAAATTCCAAACTTTGTTACTAAAAAAACTAAGGCTTGCTTTGAACCTGTTTTGGATTACGTTGTTGTAAAAATGCCAAAGTTCCCGTTTGATAAATTTGTTTATGCAGCACGCAAGCTTGGTACTCAAATGAAAGCTACTGGTGAAGTTATGGCTATCGGGCAGAATTTTGAAGAAGCAATTTTAAAAGCGGTCCGCGGACTTGAAGTTGGCGTAAAAGATTTGAATCTTCCTGCTTTTGAAAAAGAAACAGATGCAAAAATTATAGAAAGGGTTGCACAATGTACGGATCAGAGAATTTTTGCAATTTATCAGGCACTTAAACGCGGCTTACTTTCGGTTGAACAGATTCATGAAACTACAAAAATTGATGAATGGTTTTTGAATAAGCTGGTAAATATTGTAAAGTTCGAAAAGGCCGGGGGCGTTGCGGGGGCAGGAGCCACCGCAGAGGGGGTAGCGGAAAACCGCAAAGCGGGTTGCAGCGAGGGGGAGACTTCCCCCGCATCAAAAATTTTATATCCACCACGCAGTTTTAAAATGGTCGATACTTGTGCCGGCGAATTTGATGCAGAAACTCCGTATTTTTATTCGACAACAGGTGGAGACAACGAAGCCGAAATATTTATTGCCGAACAGAAAAAATAAATTATTGACATGCTGTTATTATTTTATTAGTATACGTCTAATAACGGCAAAGAGGTCGTAGATACAGTTTCGTTTTTTGTGCGAAATTTTGTCTACGGCCTTTTTGCTTTTTATATCATTCTCAAAGTCGGTAATGAAGCCGCATGTGCAGAATATTTCTGTGCGTGCGGCTTTTATTTTTGGAGTAAACTGAATATGAAGACCCTTTATGAACCATCCTTTGAACACGACAATTGCGGTATTGGAGCTGTCGTAAATATAGACGGAACAAAAACACATAAAATTGTTGATAATGCATTAAGCATTGTAGAAAAACTTGAACATCGTGCCGGAAAAGATGCCAGCGGCGAAACTGGAGACGGAGTTGGTATTCTTGTTCAGATTAGTCACGATTTTTTTAAGGGTGTAAGTGAACGCGGTGAAATTGCAGGTTCTGACGGCACGGTTTGTAAAGAACTGGGAGAGGAACGAAATTATGGTATTGGTCAATTCTTTTTTCCAGGAGATAAAAAAGCATGCGAGGATGAAAAAGTCCGTTTTGAAAAATGCTGTGCGTCTGAAGGCCTAAAATTCCTTGGCTGGCGAAAAGTTCCTGTTAATGCCGAAGTTCTTGGTAAAAAAGCACGCGACTGTATGCCGGAAATCTGGCAGGGTTTTGTAGCACGCCCGGAAAAATGCGAAAAAGGGTTGGATTTTGACCGCAAGCTTTATGTGTTGAGACGTGAGTTTGAAAAAGGTGCGAATGAAGTTTCGACAAGTTCACTCTCCGCTCATACCTACGTTTGTTCTCTTAGCAGCCGCACAATTGTTTACAAGGGAATGTTTTTAGTGCATGAACTGCGAACTTTCTACAACGATTTGCAGTCTGAACAATATGAGTCGGCACTTGCTATTGTTCATTCACGCTTTAGTACAAACACTCAGCCAAGCTGGCAGCGCGCTCATCCAAACCGTTTTATTGCACATAACGGCGAAATCAACACAATCCGCGGAAACGTTGACCGAATGTTTGCACGCGAAGAAACAATTGAATCTACAAAACTCGATTCTGAACAAATGCAGAAAATTCTTCCTGCTGTTGATGCAACGGGTTCCGACAGTGCAATGCTGGACAACACTCTCGAATTTCTTGTTATGAACGGAGTGCCTTTACCGCTTGCAGTTATGATGTGTATTCCAGAACCTTGGAAGCACGACGAAAATATGGCCCAGAACAAAAAAGATTTTTATCATTATTGGGCTACGATGATGGAAAGCTGGGATGGTCCTGCGGCAATTCTTTTTAGTGACGGTGACCTTCTTGGTGCAACTTTGGACCGTAACGGACTCCGACCAAGCCGCTACTACATTACAAACGACAACATGCTTATTTTGAGCAGCGAAGTTGGCGTTCTTGATATTCCGGAAGAAAATATCCGCATAAAGTCACGACTGCAGCCGGGACGCATTTTACTTGTAGATACAGTTCAGAAAAAAATTATTACTGACGAAGAATGCAAGGCTCAATATGCGGCCGCTTACCCTTACGGTGAATGGCTCGATATGAATCTTATTCACCTTGCAAACCTTAAAATCCCGAATAAAAAAATTCCGGTTCATACGCTCGAAGAACGAAACATTTTGTACCGCGCTTTTGGCTGGAACTACGAAGATGTAAACGAAATGGTTTTGCCAATGGCTCGTACAGGCGTTGAACCTACCGCAAGTATGGGTGTTGATACTCCGCTTGCAGTAATGAGCGAAAAACATCCAAGCCTCTTCAGTTATTTTAAGCAGCTTTTTGCTCAGGTTACAAATCCGCCGATTGACAGTTTGCGCGAAAAGATTGTTACGGATACAACGGTTTATGTTGGAAAAGACGGAAACCTTCTTGAACCAGCTGCAAAAAACTGCCGCGTTCTCGAAATTAATAACCCTATTTTAACCGGTACCGACCTTATAAAAATTGCAGCGTTAAATCAGCCGGGACTTAAGGCAAAAACTGTTAGCATTTTGTTTGAATTGGGAGGGGAAAGCCTTCCCCTCGGCTGCACTGCGTCGCAGCCTACCCCTTCCAGCGGGGACACCCCACAACGCCCCGCCCTCGAAGCCGCATTGGACAATCTTTTCACCCAAATCGATGCCGCATACGCCGACGGTTACAACATTATAATTTTAAGCGACCGCGGAGTAGACAAAACTCATGCCGCAATTCCAGCAATTCTTGCAGTTTCTGCGGTTGAACAATATTTAATCCGTACTAAAAAACGAACCGCAATTTCTATCATTCTGGAAACTGCCGAAGTCCGCGACGTACACCAGGCTGCAATGTGTCTTGGCTACGGAGCAAGGGCAATAAATCCATATCTTGCACATGAATGTATTGCAGAACTGATTGACCAGAAACTTCTTGATAAGGATTATCACACGGCAATTGATGATTACAACAAAGCCGTAATTAATGGAATTGTAAAAATTGCCGCTAAAATGGGAATAAGCACAATTCAGTCTTACCAGTCGGCACAGATTTTTGAAGCAGTTGGAATTGCACAGGATGTAATCAAAAAATACTTTACAAATACAGTAAGCCGTGTTGGTGGTATTGGTCTTAAAGAAATAGAAGAAGACATTCGATATCATCATGCACAAGGTTTTGATCCTGCAGATTTAACAGTAAACGACCATCTTGATTCAGTAGGAAATCACAAATTCCGACGCGGACCTAATGCAGAAGACCATCTTTATAATCCAGAAACAATTATTGCATTACAACAGGCAACCCGTAACGGCGATTACAAACGCTTTAAGGAATACACTGCATTGGTAGATTCCAACGAGCATCCTCATACTTTGCGTGCAATGCTTGATTTTAATTTTGCAGACAATGCAATTCCGCTGGACGAAGTAGAAAGTGTAGATGAGATTGTAAAACGCTTTAAAACAGGAGCGATGTCCTACGGTTCAATAAGCGAAGAAGCTCATAAATGCATGGCAGCCGCAATGAACCACTTGCACGGAAAATCTAACAGTGGCGAAGGCGGCGAAAAACCTGAACGACTTGGAACTGAATATAATTCTGCAATCAAGCAGGTTGCAAGCGGTCGTTTTGGTGTTACCGAAGAATATCTTTTAAGTGCCCGCGAAATTCAGATTAAAATGGCACAGGGAGCAAAACCTGGCGAAGGCGGACATCTTCCTGGAAAAAAAGTTTACCCATGGATTGCAAAAACACGTTATGCAACTCCTGGTGTAGCTTTAATTTCGCCACCACCACACCACGATATTTATTCAATAGAAGATTTGGCTCAGCTTATTTACGATTTGAAAAATGCAAACCGCGATGCACGTATTTCCGTAAAACTTGTTAGCGAAGCAGGCGTTGGTACAATTGCAGCGGGCGTTGCAAAAGCAGGAGCACAGGTAATTTTAATTTCCGGACACGACGGAGGAACAGGCGCAGCGCCAATTTCTTCTATTCATCATGCGGGCTTACCGTGGGAACTTGGCCTTGCAGAAACTCACCAGACTTTAATTCAGAATGGTTTACGCGGTCGTGTCGTAATAGAAACTGACGGTAAGCTTATGAGCGGCCGTGATGTTGTAATTGCAGCCCTTCTTGGTGCAGAAGAATTTGGTTTTGCAACAGCGCCTCTTATTGCAATGGGCTGTTCAATGATGCGCGTTTGCCAGCTTGATACCTGTCCGTTTGGTGTTGCAACTCAAAACGAAGCGCTTAGAAAACGATTCCCAGGCAAACCTGAATATGTAATTAATTTTATGAAATTCATTGCACAGGAAATGCGCGAGCTTATGGCAAAACTTGGTGTACGTTCAGTCGAAGAACTTTGCGGCAGAACCGATTTGCTTAAACTTAAGGATAAGCAGGGCTTCAAGAGGGCAGGACTTGTGGATATGAGCCGCGTATTAGGTAATAGGTTTGAGGTTTCAGGTTCTAGGAATGATGACTGGAAGAAAGACCGCTCTCTTTTTGATTTCAAGTTGGAAACTACAATAGATTGTAAAACTTTGTTACAAACTTTTGAGAAAGTTTCAGGAGGGGAACGCCTTCCCCTCGCTCACACTGCGTTGCTCGCTACCCCTTCTGCGGGGGCACCCCGCAACGCCCCGGAGAATTCCGCTATTCCAATTCAGTCAACCGATAGAACCGTTGGTACAATTTTGGGTAGCGAGATTCAAAAGCGTTATGGCGGAAAACTTGAAGACGACACCTTCTGCGTAAACTTTAACGGCGGTGCAGGACAGAGTTTTGGTGCATTTATACCACGCGGACTCACATTGCGGTTAACAGGAGACGCTAACGATGCATTCGGTAAGGGCTTAAGCGGCGGAAAAGTTGTTGTAAAAAAGCCTGAAAATTTTACTGGAGAAGCAGAACATAACATAATTGTTGGAAACGTAGCATTATTCGGTGCAACAAGCGGAAAAGCCTTTATAAACGGTGTTGCAGGCGAAAGATTCTGTGTACGTAATTCTGGAGCAACAGTTGTAGCAGAAGGCTGCGGTGATCACGGACTAGAATATATGACGGGTGGAACTGCTGTAATTTTAGGCGGAACTGGTAAAAATCTTTGTGCCGGAATGAGTGGTGGCATTGCGTATGTTTTGGACGAAAATCATGATTTATACAAACGTTTAAACCATGAACTTGTTAAAATGTATGCCCTTGATGATGCGACAACAACATTACACGGTGAGCAAGACAGTACAACCTCGCCGGACGAAGTATTACTGCATCAGCTTATAGAACAGCATCTTGCAGAAACCGATTCAGAGCGGGCAAAACAGATACTTTCTAACTGGACATATTACCGAACATGCTTTAAGAAAATTATTCCAAATGATTATCTAAAAATTATGTGCAAAATCGCTTCTAAAGAAAAAAGCGGTCTTGCACACGATGAAGCAGTTCTCGAAGCATTTAAAGAGGCAACGGCGTAAAACCAATCTTTGAATTGCGGTCTCGCTGAAGTTTTTCTTTCTGGCAGAAATCTTCCAATTCGTTTATGGAAGCATGTCTGCCGGAAAGAATTTCTTGAATTGTAATTTTTCGCACAACATTGTCTATTTCACCACCGCTAAGTGTATAACTTGCAGCAAGATGTTTTGCCGAAGCTTTATCAAGCCAGGAAACTTTGTTTTCCCAAATTTTCTGTTTAATTTCGACTGTCGGCTTTTCGAATTTTATCTTAAAAAGAAAACGGCGTTCAAAAGCACTGTCCAATGCCTTTTCAAGATTTGTCGTAATAACAAGAATTCCTTCCTGCCTTTCTATATAATCCAAAAGCACAGATTGTATGCGGTTTTCTTCTATATCGTAACTGCGTTCAGGCTGTTCCACACGATGTCCGAATAAAGCATCTGCTTCGTTAAAAAGAAGAATCGGTATATTTTCTCCACGTTCTTCTGCCTGCCTGCAGAACCGCTCATACTTATCAAAAATAATGGAAAGGTTTGTTGTTGTTCCCCCACCCCACTGACTTATTGTTTCGCCAATATCAACATGGTAAACAGGACGTTCTGACTGTTTTGCAAGCTGATATACTGTTTCGGTTTTTCCAGTTCCACTGTCTCCATAAAAAAGAATGCAAACGCCCTTACTCATAGATTTTTTTACAAGGCGTTTCTGAATTTGTACAAACTTATCCTTCTGAAGATATTCCGAAAGTGAATCAACTTCTTTTCGATTTTCTTCTTTATAGAATAATTCTTTTTTCTGAATTTTTTCGGGATAGGTAAGCTCTCTATTCTGGACATGAAGTCCTTCTTTTAAAAGTTTTTCATCTTTGCTTACAATTGCCTGCTTTACTTTTTCGGGAATCCGGTAATGTTTCGAAAATGCAAGAGGATTATCACCTTTATCACGATAAATAAAACCTTTTTCTTCCAGAGATTTAAATTCTTCCTGAAATTCCAGAATTCTTAGTGGCGTAACATTCAGTTCGGTAGACAGCATGCCAATATGAACCGGACATTCATTATAATAATAATAATTTTTAAAAACTGCCGAAAAGACTGCCGTTTCTGTTTCCGAAAGATTCAGAAAATTGCTTACACGATGCAATGCAACAATAGCTTCTGTATCTTCATAATAAACCATAAAAGAATGTTTACTTAGAGAATCTACAATCCTGTTTATTCCGTCCAGGATCGGATTCATTGATTCATAAATATTTGCCATTTTTTACTCCGCAAGTCTCCGTATAATAAAACTCATTTTTTAACAGAACACGTTCTTGTATTAAAAAACATCCTTATTTGCAAGATAATAATTCGGAACCTGCCCTGCTTTATCAGCAGCAAATGCAAGCGTTTTAAATTTTTCATCATTTAACATATAGTCGTAAATTTGAGAGGAATTATTTGATGCCGCATAATGCAAAACGTTTCTTCCCCTTGCATCCTGATTATACCAGATTGCGTTATGCCGCAAAAGCATTTCTATTACTTCAGGATTTGGATTGTTTCTAGCAACCATCATCATTACCGATTTACCATCTGAATCAGTTGTATTGACATCATATCCCGCCTGTATAAGTTCCTCCAGAATTTCTTCATTTTCATTCATACTTGCATACATCAAATGCTCTTCTTTCATCTTATCTAAAAACATGCGAACCGATTTACAGTTATTTCCATAAAGAAGAACCGTCTGCAAGGCTGTTTGTCCTAATCTATCAGGCTGCGACGTATTAAAATGCGACGTATTACAAACATTTAAAACATAATCAACAATGCAGGAATTCGTATTTGCTGCTGCAAGATGAAGCATTGTTTTTCCTTCATTTGTTTTTGCATAACAATCTGCGCCAGCCTGAACAAGCAAATCAAGAACCTCCGGATTACTCTGCCACAAAGCGCCGTACAACAAAGCGGTAAATCCCTGAGAATCCCTTTCTTCAAAATCACAACCAAGACTCAAAAGATATTCTGTAACCTGCGGATTAGGATTATGACCTCCGGCAACAATTATAAGAGTTTTCCCGTCATCTGCTTTTGTATTTATATCTGCTCCGGCTTCTACCAGAACTTTCAACACTTCCACATTTGAAGAAGACTCCGCTGCAATCATAAGAGGTGTTCCTTTATGCAAAGAAGTTTTTTCTTCGATATTCAAACCTTTATCAATAAAAAATTGAACTGTCTGAGGATATTTAGAAGAAGCAGCAATATGAAGAAATGAAAACCCATCAGAATCCTTAAAAGTAATATCATAGCCAAGCCGCTCTATTGCATGAGCAATAAAATCTGTATTTTCAGAATCAATTATTACATGGAAAATAATCTCATTCTTAAGTTCCGTGCTGAATGCTGAAAGGTCTTTTGTAAGATAATCGAAAAGGAAAAAGTCATTAGCGCTGATTGCATAATCAACTGAATTAATAATATTGTCCATTACAATGCCTCTCCATTTATTATAATACATTTTTGGAAAAAATCATAAATGGCATGGAGCTGTAAAAATCTTGAAGCCTTAATAAACCTGTAAGTCAGAGAGTTTAAGATTGACTGACATAAAGATGAAGTCTAACGCTTATTCATCATCCATCTCTTTCAATTTTTTGTTCATTTTATCTGCGGTGCTTGCATCGACTTTGTAAAAGAAAATCATTACAAGGCTGTAAGTGCAAATAATTACGCATTCAATAGAAACAAGGGAAGCTATTCTTGTAAAGTTTATCCATCCAAGAAGCAAAGCTATCACCACGGTCGTAATGTTTATTCCCAAAAAATACAGAACATTCATTATAACCCACTGAGTTTTTGAAAAATCTTTGTCGGCTAAAAAAGGAATATACATAAGGGTGTCTAAAAGTGCTATTGCAATAAGACAGAGCAAATCAATTACCGAAACTTTTGCATTGCTCCCGGACAAAATTAACTGCATGATTGAATCAAAAATAATTATGGCAGTTAAAATCCGTGTGAAAAGTGTGATTAAAAAATTTATTTTTTCTTTCATATAATCCTCTGAAAATCTAATCCCCTGGAAATCAATAAATCAACTCTGTGCTTTTTTTGCAAAATGACTGTAATGCAGTTTGTTAAAGCCCCAAAAGTTCCTTTAATTTTGGAACATAGTTTCTGGAAATAATTACACGATAACCGTTTTTAAGAATAGCTTCAAAACGACCTCCGAATGCAGGAGAAAGGCTTTTTATTTTGTTTACGTTTACAATCACCGCTTTGTTTGCCCTGAAAAAATTCTTTGAAGGTAAAATTTCTTCCAGTTCATACAGTTTGAATTTTGTTTCCAGGGCATCTTCCAAAGTATACGCAAAAACCTTGTCATCAACCGATTCAAAAAACAGAATGTCCTTCTTTTCTACAAGAATAATGTTGTTATCCTTGCTAAAATTCATTTTTGAACTTCCGTTTTTTAGCTGATTCAGAAGAAGCGTCAAATCTTCGTCCAAAAAATTGCACTTTACGATAATTTCGTCTTCTTCTCCAGGTGCATTTTCTAAAATCGTTATTTTCATCGATATTTATTTTAACTCTAAAACTACCTTGCTGTCATATTTTTCTTTGAAAAAATAAGTGATTTTTTGATTTTCGGGTTCAAAAACTGCGCTCCATACCGTAAGTTCATCATATCCGTACTGGCCGGCGCTTACCGATTTTAATACGCCCGCAACTTCATCAGCAGACATTTTTCCAGCAGCCGCCTTTGAACTTTCTGCAAGTTTTTCCAATCGGGAACGTGAATTTCCGTTTTCTTCATTTTTTCCGTCATCTTTTTTAGGAGATTCAGTTACATAATGATTTGTAAGAACATTTGTTTCTTTTACAAACATCTGATTATTTGCCCATTCTACGGCAACCGCTTTTCCAGTTTTATCTGCAATTGCAAAATGATGTTCACGACCGATTACAGAATGCATATCGTGATTTTCCAAAAGCTTGAGTGCTTCGTCTACTGTTGCCGCTTTATCTAGAACAAGACGGATTGCATCTGTTGTTGTAACATTTACATTTCCGCGTTCCTGATTTGTCGGTTCTTCATTTTCGCCGCCTACAATAAGATCTGCAATATAAAGTCCTTTTTCATTCATTCCATCCATTGGAACATAAATTGCAGGAAGAAGGAAAATATCTTTAAAAAACGTTCCGCTCGGTTCCCAGTCTTCTCCAATGCCGATGTGCGAAAGACAGCAGGTCGAAATTGATTCGTAACCATTATTCGGTTTTGTATGAACAACCAGAACTTTGCAATCTTTCCAGTCGTAATTTCGTCCAAAAATATTATTTACGGCAATCGAACTGCATCCAAAATCAACCGGAGTAATTTTTACCTGCTTTGCTTTTTTATCCTGATTTGAAGGACTTTTCCACATTCCTTTTTGCAGCTGTCGGCTCAAAAAACCACTTAATTCATCAATATTTCTAGCCCCACCCTGTTCAAGATAACTGTCAAATCCGTAATCACCTTCAAACTCCATAAAATAAACGCCGTCATCAATTTTTTTAATTGACTGAACGGCTTCAACTTCATCCTTGTATTTACATGATGAAATTGAAAAACTCAACGCAAAAACCAAACCTGAAAAAATCTGTGAAATCTTCATAATACCTCCTGTGAGAGCCCGCTGGCGGGCTGTGTTCTATTGAAAAGCGTTAAAAAAATTGCGCAGGCAATTTTTAGCTTATCCTACTTTGTAAGGCCGCCCGGCAGGCGGCCGATGATGTTTTGAGTGTAAGTCCCCTTTAAAAAATCCGCAATCCGCAAATCGGTAAGATGCATTTTAAGGCAGGTAAAATGCACAGAAAAATGCATATTGACACCACACCCCATTTTTGTGATAATAAAATCATTACGGCAAAGAGGTCGTAGATAAATTTTTGCAAACCGCGAAATTTTATCTACGACCTCTTTTTTTTATCCGGAGGCATAAAATGGCAAAACCAACAGGATTCATTGAATATACTCGTGTAGAAAACGGAAATATCCCACCGCTGCAACGTATAACGAATTTTAAGGAATTTCATCCAAAACTTGACGACAACGCCCGACGTGAACAGGCAGCTAGATGCATGAACTGCGGAGTACCGATGTGTCAGAGTGCAATCAAACTTTCGGGGATGGTTACAGGATGCCCGCTTCATAATTATATTCCTGAATGGAACGATGCACTTTTTAAAGCTCAATATGATATGGCAGCATGGCGGCTTTTAAAAACTTCAAGCTTCCCGGAATTTACAGGACGTGTTTGCCCGGCTTTGTGCGAAAAAGCATGCAATCTTGGACGCGACGACTTTGGTGCAGTTACAGTACACGACAATGAACTTTATATAATTGAACATGCCTTTGCTTCTGGTTACATGCAGCCTACTCCACCAAAACATCGTTCAGGGAAAAAAATTGCCGTTATAGGTTCAGGACCAAGTGGACTTGCCTGTGCAGACTGGCTTAACAGACGCGGACACAATGTTACGGTTTTTGAACGCGAAGACAAAGCTGGCGGACTTTTAATGTACGGTATTCCAAACATGAAGCTTGAAAAATCAATTATAGAACGCCGCATAGATTTAATGAAAAAAGAAGGTGTAGAATTCATTTTTAATGCAGATGTCGGACATTCAGTTTCTGCTGAACATATACTTGAAGAATTCGACGCCGTTGCATTGTGTTGTGGTGCAAAAAAAGCGCGTAGACTTAATGCATTAGGAATAGACGGAATAAAAACCAGCAGAAACGGTGCAGACGGTGGCGTTATGTTTGCCGTTGATTTTCTTAAAGAAGTTACAAAAAGCGTGCTTGCAACAAGCAGTGCACTTGAACAGTTAAATATTACTCCTGCAAATACTCAGATTGCACAGGTTCTTCTGGAAAAATCAGGCATAGAAATTGCAGGTAAGAATGTAATAATTGTAGGTGGCGGCGATACAGGAAACGACTGCTGTGGTTCTTCAATAAGACTTGGATGCAGCAGCGTAACACAAATAGAAATGATGCCTTGTCCACCTGTAGATCGAGGCGCAAACAATCCATGGCCAGAATGGCCTAAAATATTAAAAGTTGATTACGGTGCAGAAGAAAGCATTGCAAAATTTGGACATGACCCGCGTATTTACGAAACAACTGTAAAAGAAGTATTCAGTAATGACGGCCATATTACGGCAGTAAAAACTGTAGAAGTTGAATTTAAAATAATCGATGGAAAACGTCAGCTTGTAGAACGCGAAGGAACAGAAAAAACATTGCCATGCGATCTTCTTCTTATTGCAGCAGGTTTTGTAGGATGCGAAGAATATACAGCACTTGCGTTCGGTACAGAATTAGGCGAACGAGGAACTGTAAAAACTGTATTACCGGAAGGATACCAGACTGCAAATCCACAGATATTTTCTGCCGGGGACATGAGACGTGGACAATCACTTGTTGTATGGGCAATTGCAGAAGGCCGTGAATGTGCCCGCCAGATTGATGAATTTGTAATGAATGCATGTAAGGAAAAAATCGGGGCATAAAATGGAAAATGATAAATTCAAAGATGAATGTGGTGTAGCAGGCATTTTCGGGATGGACAATGCCTCTCAACTTACCTACTATGCACTTTCAAGCCTTCAGCACAGAGGACAGGAAAGCGCAGGAATTGCAGTAAGCAACGGAAACAAAATTTCCTTATATAAAAATCTTGGTTTAGTAAGTGATATTTTTAAAAACGAACATCTGCAAAATCTTACAGGAAATATTTCAGTAGGACATGTACGTTATGCAACTGCCGGCGGACGTACAATTGATAACGCACAGCCATTTTTGAATTCATTTAAATTCGGTTCAATTGCACTTGCTCATAATGGACAGCTTGTAAATCATGCGGAATTAAGGGCAATGCTCGAAGATTCAGGCAGTACATTTTTAAGTTCAAGCGATTCAGAAGTAATATTAAAAATGATTGTCCGCAAATACATAGAAAACGGTGGTAAACCGGGAAGCGGAAATCATCCTAATAATTCTAATCCAAATACAGAAAATGATGACAGCGTTTTTGTAACCGCCGTAATTCAGGCAATGCAGACAATAAAAGGTTCCTTTGCACTCTGCATAATGACAGAAGACAAACTGATTGCAGTACGCGATCCAAACGGAATCCGCCCGCTTTGTCTTGGTAAAATTGACGATTCAACAGAATCATACATTGTAGCTTCAGAAACCTGTGCAATTGATGCAGTAAACGGAACTTTTTTACGCAACATAGAACCTGGCGAAATAGTAATTATTGATAAAAACGGATTGCGTTCAGTTAAATATGAAAAAGCTGCAAAACAGACCTGCATTTTTGAATATGTATATTTTGCACGTCCTGACAGCGAAATTGACGGCATTGCAGTTCAGAACGCACGTTATAAAATGGGCGAAATCCTTGCAGAAGAAAGTTCTGTTGATGCAGACGTTGTAATTGGCGTACCAGACAGCGGAATTGGTGCTGCAATGGGTTATGCAAGGGCAAGCAGAATTCCATACGTTACAGGCATCGTAAAAAACAAATACATCGGCAGAACATTTATTGCCCCAACTCAAAAAGAACGCGAAAACATGGTTTTTGTAAAATTAAATGCCATTAAAAGCGATTTGCAGGATAAACGAGTTATTGTCATAGATGATTCAATTGTACGCGGAACAACAAGCCGTAGACTTGTGCAAATTCTTCGACGGGCAGGTGCAAAAGAAGTTCATTTTAGGGTAAGTTCTCCGCAGGTAAAATTTCCATGTCATCTTGGAATAGATACACCAAGCAAAGGTGAATTAATTTCCAGCACTCATGAACTTGAAGAAATACGCAAAGAAATTGGAGCCGATTCTCTTGCATTCATTTCTCTTGAAGGCATGTTAAAAGCCTTAAGTCAAAACGGAACAGGTTTCTGCACTGGCTGTTTTAGCGGACAATATCCGGTATAAAACGTTTATTGCACAAAAAGATTCCTTGTATAAAAAGTTCGTTTGATTTACATACATTTTTTTGATAAACTAACACACGTTAGTTGACGATAAAAACATATATGAGTCGCAAGAATATTTCAAAAGAAAAAATAATACAGGCCTTTTTAACTTCAGCTTTTGACAAAAGTGCGGGTGCAACATCCCTCGCCGATATTTCGGAATGCCTGGAAATAAAAAAAGCATCTCTTTACAATCACTTCGAAAACCGTGATGCAATGTACGAAGCAACAGTAGAATTCTGCATGAAGGAAATTCTTTCAATTTCATTTTTAACTGACAAAATTCTTGAAACAATCAAAAACGGCAAAACCTCAATTAACGGAACATTTAAAAAATTAACATCAAGATTTCTAAATCTTTATGAATCAGAACCTTTGTTTCAAATGTACGTCTTTATTCAGACCGAAAAATATTTTTATACACCAGCCCTTGAATGCATCACTGCAGAAAACGAAAAAATTACGGACGAAATAAAACGGCTTTTATCGGCATTTGCAGAAGTCGGACGTTTTCCTAAAAAAAGCGAAAAAGAATTCAAAGAAATTGCACAACTAATAACAACAATCCTTATTCAACGAAGAGATTTTTATGTATCCATGCGAAAAGAAACAATCAGACAGAATCCGGAAAGCGGGGTTGGTTCGCTGTTTGCCCTTCCTCCAGACGAACAGGGCATTGCACTTGCATGTAAATCTGTTGAACAGACAATCGGATTGTATTCGCGCGAAAAATAAGGCATACTGTCGAATATCATAAAATAGATTTTGCATTGATTCAGACATATAATCGGGCAGACATCAATCAGCCAGATGATATATACAAAACAAACTATATTTCGAGGTAAAAAATGGACTTTTCTATTGGAATAATTGGAACAGGTGCAATGGGCGGCGCAATCATGCGTTCCGTTTGCAAAAAATTCGATGTAAAAAAAATCAGGGTTACTGATAAAAATGCTAAAATGGCACAGGATTTTGCAAAAGAAAACGGATGCATTTACGAAGACAGCAACAGCAAGGTTGTTAAAAATTCAAAATACATTTTTATTGCAGTAAAACCTCAGTTTATTGCAGAAGTTTTTGAAGAAATAAAAAATGATATTTCTAAAGACTCCGTAGTTATTTCCATGGCAGCTGGCGTTGCAATAAGCAGGCTCGAAAGACTGGCACCAGATGCCCGTTTTGTAAGGATGATGCCGAATGTATGCGCTCAGATTGGTGAAGCAATGACAGCCATAACATGCGGTTCAAATATCACAGAGGAAGAACTTGCAGATGTAAAATCAATTCTTGAAAGTGCAGGCAAAGTTGAACAAATTCCAGAAAAACTTATGGATTGTGTTACAGCAGTAAGCGGTTCAGGGCCAGCTTTTGTATTTATGTTTATAGAAGCACTTGCAGATGCAGCTGTTCGTTGCGGAATGCCTAGAGCTCAGGCCTACACCTACGCTGCACAGACTGTAAAAGGTTCGGCAGCACTTGTACTCGAAAGCGGAAAACATCCTGCAGTTTTAAAAGATTCAGTCTGTTCACCGGCAGGAACGACAATCGAAGGTGTTGCTGCCCTCGAAGAAAACGGATTTAGAAATGCAGTTATAAAAGCCGTAACCGCAGCATGCGACAAATCAATCGCATTGGGAAAATAAAAATCCTACTGCTGCTTTTTCAATTTTCTGAAGAACCACAAAGCATAAGGAACGGCAGTTACAACACTTAAAAAATCTGCAGTTGCCTGGGAAATTACGACACCGTTCAACCCTAGCAGCTGCGGTAAAATAAGGATTGCAGGTATAAAATAAACGCCCTGACGGTTGCACGAAAGGAATGTCGAAGATTTGATGTTTCCAGTAGACTGCAAAAGCATATTAGTACCGACGATTATCGGATGCAAAGGAAGGACGCAAGCCTGCCACCTTAACGCGGCAGTTCCAATACGAACAGCATCAGAATCATTTATAAAAGAATGCATAATCTGCCCCGCAAAAATGCAGCAGATTGCAGAAAGAACTCCAAGAACAACCATTCCAGATAAAACCATAAATCTATAGGCAGCTTTTACACGGTCATAACGTTTTGCACCATAATTGTATCCTGAAACAGGAGTAAAGCCCTGTCCAATTCCAATCATAATAGAAGCTATAAACATTATGATTTTTGTTGCGATTGACATTGCGGCAATTGCAGAATCACCATAAGAACCGGCAGTTTTATTCAATAAAATTGTTGCAATACTTGCGAGTCCCTGTCGTGCAAGAGAAGGCATACCTGTTCCTGCAATAGAAGCAAGAAGTTTCGGGCTTCCAAAATTAAGGATGCTCATTCTACAGATTGCCTTGCGTCTTATAAACCAGCTGAGCAAAATCGTAAAACCAACTGCCTGACTTACAAAGGTTGCAAGGGCAGCCCCACGAATTCCAAGATTCATTGCATAAATAAAAATCGGATCAAGTATGATGTTCAGAATACCTCCGGAAGTAAGGGCAATCATAGAAAAAAATGCTTTACCTTCGGAACGCAAAACATTATTCAGTACAAACGAGGCACACATAAAAGGCGCACCCCAGAAAATATATCGTGAATATTCGCGTGCATACGGTAAAACTGTATCGGATGCACCAACAAGTTCCAGAAAAGTATCTGCAAAAATATTTCCGAACAAAGCCATAAGAAGACCAATGCCTATTGCAGTAAAAAATGCAGTGGAAGCTATTTTAGATGCCTGTTCGTTCTGTTTTTCTCCAAGACGGCGGGAAATCAAACTGCCAGAGCCCATGCCAAGCGTAAAACCGCAGGCCTGTATTATGGACATAATCGGAAAAACTATACCGACAGCGGCAGAACTTTGAGTATTGATGTGCGATACAAAAAAAGTATCTGCCATATTGTAAATTGCCGTTACAAGCATTGAAATTACAGTTGGAATTGCAAGGGAAATAATCAGTTTAGAAACAGGAGTGTTAACCATACGGTCAAACTGTTCTTCGGCGGATGCAGAGTTCTTTATATTCATATCCAAATTATACATTAAAGTGATTTTTATGTCTTTTGAAAAAAAATAAAAAACGGTAAACTCATCAGCATATTATTATGAAGAAAAATGTTTTTTTTGAAGGATTCCGTGACGGAATACCTATTGGACTTGGATATTTTGCAGTTGCGTTTTCGCTTGGAATTGTTGCACAGAATGCAGGACTTACACCAATTCAGGGATTTATTGCAAGTTTTTTGAACGTTGCCTCTGCCGGTGAATATGCGCTTTTTACTTCCATACAGGCAGGCGTTTCTTATGCAGAAGTTGCAATCATAACGCTGGTTGTAAATGCCAGATACCTTCTTATGAGCTGTTCACTAAGTCAGAAATTCAGTACCGAAACACCGATGATTCACCGCTTTTTAGTAGGATTCGGAATAACTGATGAAATATTTGGAATTTCAGTTGCAAGGGAAGGAAAATTAAATCCTTTGTATAATTACGGGGCAATTGCAATATCCGTTCCTTTATGGAGTCTTGGAACATCACTTGGAATAATTGCAGGCAATTTTTTACCGGCAAGGATTGTAAGCGCACTTTCAGTCGCTCTTTACGGCATGTTTCTTGCAATAATCATTCCACCTGCTAAAAAAGACCTTATTATTGCAGCAGCCGTTGCAATAAGTTTTGGAGCAAGTTTTGCCTGTTCAAAGCTGCCATATATAAGAGAACTTTCGGGCGGTACAAGAACAATCATTCTTACAATTGTGATTGCAGCAATTGCAGCATTAATAAAACCTGTTAAAGATGAAGATTCGGAAAATTCAGCTCATAAAGAATCTGCACAAGAAAATTCAGACAGCACATCACAAAATAATACTAACCAGGAGGCAAACTCATGAACAAAAATCCATATTTTTACATTCTTACCGCTTTTGCAGTTTCTTATTTAATAAGAGTTCTGCCGCTTACATTGATTCGCCGGCCAATTAAAAATACATTCATCCGTTCTTTTCTGTTTTACGTGCCTTATGTAACGCTTGCAGTAATGACCTTCCCCGCAATCATACAGGCAACACAATCCACGGCTGCTGGTATAATTGCGCTTGCAGTTGGAATTATCCTTTCGTTTATTGGACTTGGACTTTTTCCCGTTGCGTGTGCCTGCTGTGTCGTAGTTTTTATTGCTGAATTATTTTTGTGCTGACCGCTACCCTGTCGCCAACATCATAAAAATCCGTATGGAACTCCTGATTTTCTTTTAGAAACTGGATGTACTTACGGATTTTTTTTACGAGTTTTTTTGTGCTGTAATTGTGAGTAAGAGTTAAATCTTCTACCATGCCGTGAAATGAAAGATTATCACTTATTATAGCGCCGCCCGGAGCAAGATTTGATTTGAATTTTTCAAAAAAATGAATGTACTGGGCTTTCGGACCGTCTATAAAAATCATGTCGAATTTTTCGTCAAATTCAAGCGTTGCGGCATCGGCAAGATAAACGGTAATTCTATCAGAAAGATTGTTGTCGGTTATATTCCGCAATGCCTGATTATAACGGTCAATATCAATTTCTACGGTAGAAACAAAAATATCATCGGCAAGCTTTGCAAAACGAATTGAAGAATAACCAATTGCAGTACCGATTTCCAGAATAGACTTAACGTTATGTTCAGTGATATAGCGGCAGATAAATTCCATTCCATCATCTTTCATAATTGGAACGGAATTCTGCCTTGCATATTGTTTAATATCATTAATCTGCTGCATAAGTCAGTCTATTCTAATGATATTTTTCTATTTTGAGTATCCCATTGCAACAATAGTAAAGCCTTTTGCTGTTTCTCCGTCTGCCATTTTGATTTCAACTGTATGTTCAGATGCAGTTTCTTCATCAATAAGCTGACTGATTACACAATTGTTCCAGCCGCCGGCTTTTCCACCATCGCAGGACATTTTTAGTTGACCGTCAACAAAAATCTGAGCCTTGCCGAATTTTTCAGAAAGCCAGCTGCCCTGTTCCTTATAAACAAAAAGAAGTTCCTTACAATTAATTTTCATAACAAACGGTTCATTTCCGTCTTCTGCACCGTGATGCCAGTTGAAAGGAAAATCTGATTTGCCTGTTTTTTTAATAGACTGACAGTTAGCATCAACAGAACCAAAACCGCCTTTTGTAATTTTAACCTTTTCATCATCACCAAGAATGCGTGTAAAATTAGTTAAAGGCTTATTTTTGTAAGTTTCAGCAGGAATTTCGTAAGCATCGTTAAGCTGTGCAGCATCTGCTTTTTCAAAAAGATACATAAGGCATTCTGCCATAATTGTATGTCCTTCTTTTTTAGGATGCACATAATCATCAAAGAATTTATTTTCATCAACTTTTACGCCGCTTGATTCAATTGCATCCTGAATACTTACCTGCGGAATTCTGTAAAAACTTGCTACAGGAATCATAGCCCACTGAACATTTTTATAAGTTTTAGCATCAGAATAAAGTGCTATTACACAAGTTTCAGGGTTTGCTTCAAGAGCATTTCGTATTAAAGCTTCGAATGCCCTTGTCCCAGTACATTCACCACCATCATTTACAGAAAATTCAATAATAAGGATATCAGGATTCTGACCAAGAACATCCACAACATCACTCTGATAGCGTAAAAGACCAAGTGGAGATGGAGTTCCGCTCAAACCTGCAACATCTGTATAAAAATTCTTTCCGCCATCCGGTGTATATTTTTCTCTTAAAAGTTTTCCAAACTGATATGCATAACCGTCTTTAAAATTTGCAGCGCCTGCACCTTCCGTAACCGAACCGCCCAAAGCAGCATAAGTAACTTTTTCGCCGTTACGCATTTTTTCAATTACTTTTTTTAACCTGTAATTATTTCCAGGACTGTAAATTGATTTTTCAAGAATTTTTTGATAATCAGCATCTGAAATTCCAAGCGGATGATTAGATTCAGTTTGAGTTGAAGCAGCTCCTCCGTTTTCAGTTTTTGATGCATCAGATTTTTCGTCTCCAGGAATAGTCTGACAAGATGCCGCAAGCAGAACAGCAAGACCCGTACATGCAGCAGCAATAATTTTGTTTAATTTTTTCATTTTCTTTTACCTCTTAATTTTTTTATTTTACATAACCCATTGCAAGAATTGTAAAGCCTTTATCAGCATCTCCGTCTGCCATTTTTACTTCTACAGTGTGTAAAGATGATTTTTCCTCGTTGATAAGGATTTCGTTTACACAATTGTTCCATGCACCGGCAGAATTTTCTCCCCCGTTGAATGTTTTGAACAATTTTCCGTCGATATAAACCTCGGCACTGCCAAATTTCTGCGGAAGCCAGTTTCCATGAACTTTGTAAATAAATAGAAGATAACGGCATTCTACCGAAAATTTCAGGCTTTCGTTATTCTGACTGCCCGGAACATGATGCCAGTTTGCAGGAAATTCTGTTCCTCCTTTTTTGAGGCTCTGTGTATTTTCATCTGTTCCGTTAAAACTTCCGGCTTCGAGTGATTTTACATCACAATTGCGTAATACAGGCACAATTGAAGAAATATCCGTAGAGCATAAAGGCTTTGCAGGAATTGATGTATTTTCTTCGCAACGTTCACGTCCTGCTGCAATCTGCATAAGTTTTACAAGACAGTCTGCCATAAAAGTATGCCCGCATGTATGAGGATGAACATAATCCCAGAAGAACTTGTCTTCCACAATACCAAATTCAGGATTTTCAACGACATTCTGAATACTGATTCGCGGGATTTTGTAGTATTCGGCAACAGGGTCAATAAGAGGCTGCGAATTTTTATAAGATTTTGCATCGGCATAAAGGGCAACAACACAAGTTTCTGCGCTTGTACTTAAAACCCGTCGAATCAATCCTTCAAAAGCATACTTATCTGCCTGCTCGCTTCCACTGCCATTAACGGCAAATTCTACAATAAGCAAATCAGGATTTTTATTATATGGAATGACAATATCTTTTTCGTAACGAAGAATTCCAAGCAATGCAGGAGTGCCACTTAAGCCTGCACCATTAAAAGTAATTTCTGTTTCAGGATACAATGCACCAAGTTTTTGCACAAACTGACTTGCATATCCTTTTGTATAATCCTTATCTTCTTCTGCACCGGCGCCTTCTGTAACAGAACCTCCGATTGCCGCAATATAAACAGGCTTTTTTTCCTTAAGTTTCTGCATAAAAGAAGAAAGCCTTTTATCATTACAGCCGGAATCGATTATGGATTTTTCAACGGCAGACCAGTAATTTTGTTCAGTACATCCCAGTTTCTGCCAGACCGGGAGCTCATTCATGTTTTCACTCATGAATACAGATTTTAACACGTTTATTAAGATTCATTCATCAGTTAAAATCTGTATCAAAGCGACAAAAGATTAAAATTCCAATTCGACACCAAAGCCTGGAACCAAAATACTGTCATCATTAAATGAACAGACAGGCAATTCCAGATACAAGTTATTTCGATTAGAAGATGATGCCGCACCACCAATATTAGGTGTCCATCCAAACGTTATTTTTACGTAAACATTTCCAGAATATACAGAAGAACCGTTCATGACATCCTGAATATACTTTCCTGTCGAAAGAATTTTCCAGCAAGTTGTTGCATAATCATCACCTGCCGTATAACCTGCATGGCAGCCTACAGACAGCCTCAAATTGTTACAATACATAATATTGAAAAAAGAAATTGCATGCTGTATTTCCATTTCAAAAACAGACATCTCTATTTCAGTTCTAAGCCATTTTCTTTTTGGAGTATCCTGCGCAAAAAGAATTCTGTAATCTGTAGATTCTATTTTATCATCATGAAGCCTAATTGAAGTATTTGCATCGTAATCATTTTCAAAAAGGCTTACACCAAAACGAACAGGCAGGTTATAAACCATATCTTTTGTACAACTAATAGGCAAAAGTCTAGGAATATATCCTACAGCATAAAAAACTACATCAATTGCATTAGCATAAACGTTATGAGGTTCTTCAAATTGAGTAACAAATGATTCAGAAAAACCTGTTCCTATCTTAAATCCCTGATAACTGTATCTTGCCGGATTTGCCTGCGTGATATTTGAATATTCAATTAATGCTTTATTAAAAGTTCCAAAAAGATTCAAATTCAAAGTTTCATCCTGCTTTGCAAGTGTTGGTATGAACATATCTACAAAAGCAAATTTTGGATTATCTCTTCCGGCATGATTTCTTGTATAAACAGAAGCAGTTAATCGCGAAACATTTCCAAACGGTATTGAAGAAGAAATTCCACCTTTTAATTCAGTCTGTTTCCATATTTTAGAATCAAATTCAGTAAATCCAGAAAGTGAATATGCAAAAAGCGACGTTGAAGTTCCTCCTGAATATTCAACGCTAAGTCCGCCAGCATTTGTATCCAGACAATAACCGGCACTAACTGTCAGAAGATTTGAATCCCAAGGATTTGAAACAATATATGTAGCTCCAAGCGAAAGTCCATAGTTTACGTGTTCAGGAAGAAGCGAAGATGACTGGGCAATTCCACCAGGAAGAATAATTCTGTTATAAAGGAAAGAGGTCGGTTTATAAGGAACTGCATCTTTTAAGAGTTCTTCATAATCTAAAGGAAGTGAAGTATCTGGTAAAGAAGGTTCAAATTCTACATCAGATGCTAAAACTCCTTTTGTAAATGCAAACGGCTTTATAACATTGTTTTCTGTACCGGCAAGTGCAATTACAGAACTGTTTTCCAAAACTTCATCAGCTTCATTTTGAATATCGATTTGAACATTACTTTGCTCATCGTTTTCGAATATATTTACAGTTGGAATTTCAGAAAGCGTATCTTTTACAGAACGCACAAAAATTCTGTTTTCGGTATAAAAATCTGCCGCATAAATAAGTTCATCGCCGTTCATAACAGGAAAGAATACTCCACCTGAAATATCAGTATTGTCAAAATAAAAATGCCCGTCTTTAAAACAACCATACCTTGGAAGCGTATTTCTGCCCGTCCAGGAAAAATTAAACGATCCGTCCTTATTGCTGCTTAAATTGCGCATTGCAATACTAAGCCCCGGAAATTCAGAATTAACGCAATTTCTGGAAATTTCCCTGCCATTCATATCATAAAATACAAGGCTGTTTTCCAGATTATAAGTTTCTATAAACGCAAACCCCTTATCCTCAGACTGAACAAAACTTGCAGGATATGTGCCAAACGGCAATTCAACCGAAAAAACATCATGAACATTTTTTATGCGGTTGCCTTCTATCTCGATTTTTTTTGCACAAACTGAATAAATTCTGTCTTTATAAGTTTTTCCAACAACATAATAATCATCGCCAGATTTTATAACAGAAGGTTCAAACAAACCTGTATCAGGTAAATTGTAAAAAGATTTTGTCTTAACATTAAACAATGCAGTCTTTATTTTTATATTTGAATCTGCTGATGAATAATAAGAAACAGCTATAAAACGTCCGTCTTTACTAACACGCACTGTATCTATGCCGCGGCGCTGAAAAAGCAGCTTAGGTTTTATGCTGAAATGACGGGCGGTTGAAGAGGCACGGGCTTCAAGTTTATTTGCAGAAACCAGATAAACTTTATTTGTACTTTCATCAAGATATACAAGGCCTTCATCGCTCATACCAAGGCAGGAATACAAAGCACCTTTATTGTTTAAGCCTGAATAGGAATTTGCATCTGGAACAAAAAAATCTTCTGCAATTTTATAACGTACAGGATTTTCCGGAACCTCTGGAATTTTATAATCATTCATGAACAGATCCCATACAGTATTAACTTTTTGCCCATACGCCTTTTTAAATGCTCCGCCAACTGTAAGAGAACGCATGTTTACACATCTATACCAGAACTGTGCATACCTTTCGATTCCATACTGTTCTACAAGCCAGCCGGCAAATGCACCGTTAAAATTATAAAAACTTCCATAAGGATAAACATCCCTACTGCCATACATATCCTGAAAACTTGGAAAATTACCTTCTATTTTGGCCTGTTTTACCATGTGCTTTGAATATTCGCTGTTAAGACGACCTTCTCCGTACATACTTTCGCTCATAAGAGTTGCACCTTCTGCAATACCGCTGTTTACAACAAACAAAGAAGGATTGATAATATCACCGAAAATATCTTTTACAAGTCTCCAGAATTTGCCATGCATATTGAATGTATATGCATGTGTAAGTTCATGCCGAAAAGTCGAAAGAAGCGTATCGCTGTTTGTATTCATGTCATCAGGAATTGACGTATCGTAAAGAACAATATGATTACCAGTATATTTTGACCAGTATGCATTAAAACTTTCAACAGATTTTGTAATTACAACAGGCATTCTGTCTGAGGCATCATATTGAAAAGTATTCAGCAAATCTTCATAAATTGCATCGCCGTATGTATAGATTGTAGCGGCTGCCTTTTCTGAACCTTCGGCATATATAATATCAAAGTAATTCGTACTGAGAACCTTGATATCCTTTTCGCCTGACATCATGCCTTCATAAGAAAATGCAGGAATTAAAAGCAATAAATAGACAAAAATAGAATAATTTTTTTTCATTATCCCTCTCCTTTTTTTATATAAATTATATTTCATTTTATTTTTTTTATAAAGTATAGTATAATCTGCACATGACTAAAAAGACACTTTCAGAACGTTGCCTATTTATTTTTGCCTTTCTTGTCCTTCTTACAGCTTCCATTATAAGCTATTATTCAGAACCTTCAGAATATACAATTCTTCCCTATCCAAGCATAACGGTTCCAATTCTAAACACTTCATGTGCCCTTTTATGTTTTATACTCATTTTTATACCTGAAAATTTTATCTGCGAAATTTTAATTCTTACGATACAAAGCATTAACACAACTCTTACTGGTTACGAAACTTTGGGAACCTTTCTTTTTACAATGATTTTAGTAATCTGCTTTATAAACGGTTTTTTTAAAACCCACCTAAAAAGAAAAGTTGGTATATTACTTTCTTTGTGGTTAATCGTAATTCTTGGTGTAATTCCCTACGGTTGGAACAGATTTTTTCTTGAAATTGCAATTACAAGTTTTTTTCTTGGCTTTTATGTTTATGTATATTACAAACTAAAGCATCTTCTTGAATCTTTTGTTCCAGTAAAAGTTTTGCCAAACCGTATATTAAAACTGCCGCAACCTGGTTCACAATTAAAACTTTCTTCTCTTGGATTAAGCGAGCGCCAGATAAAACTTGTCGAAGATTATCTTCAGACAGGAGATTCGTATTCAAAACTTGCAGAAAAACATTACATCAGTACATCAACGGTAAAAAAAGACATGACGGATGTTTTTTCAATACTTGGTGTAAAAAATTTAAAGGAAATGCACATTCTTCTTTTACAGTACGACATAAAATAATTCTGAATAAAAATGAATTTCTGAATTCCTGCATTCATCATAAAAAATGAATACAGAAATTCTAACGTTTATAGGAATTTCTAAGTCCCAGCTGATTGCGATATTTTGTAACGGTGCGGCGTGCAATTTTTATGCCGCGTTCATTTAATAAAATGCTGAGCTTATTATCTGAAATTTTCAATCCATCTTCAAAACCAAATTCAACAGGATTTTCAAGAATATAATTAATTTCGGTTTTTATACGTTCCGAGGAAATTTCACCTTCTTTTTCGGAATCAGACTTTACTCCGGACGTAAAAAAATAACTTACAGGATATAATCCCCATTCCGTATCAAGAAATTTGCTGTTTTTTTTGTTTGCCATGCGCGAAACTGTCGACGGATGAATTCCAAGTGTCTGTGCAATATGATTTCGTGTCAGCGGTTTAAGATTTCCGGGGCCTTTTATAAAAAAATCTTTCTGAGCCTTTACTATTGCACATCCCTGAAGCACAACTGTACTCTCGCGGAATTCAAGATTTTTTACAAACATTCTTGCCTGTTCAACGGAAGTTTTATCAAAAAAATCTTCGGAAATACGAATTTCAGGCAAACTGCCAGACGCATATCTTAACTGAAAATACGACTTTTCATCGCAGGCAACAATACCACGCGAAAAATCATCGCTTACACCACGACCGGCTTTTTTTTCTACAGAAAGCACAATATCGGGCTTTTCAAATTCCGAGGTAACATCACTTACATAATCCTGTGCAGGCCTTGGATTAAGATGCAGTATATAATCAAGAGATTCCGCGGCAGCTTCTTCTGTAAGCGTAATTGAATCAATTGAAAGTGCCGTTGCAAATGCCTTTTTATGCCATTCTTTTTTATATGCACTTACTTTTTTTAGTATTGATGAAGGTTCAGGCGGATTTAAAAGTTCCAGACGGCCGTCTAAAATAAAAAGCGTTAAAACCGAAGCATTACCTTCTATCTTTGCCTGAACATACAGGCTTTCTTCTGGATTTTTGCAGCAAACTCCGACAGGATCCATTCTTTGAATTCGTTCTATACAACGTGCAAGCATTTTTTTTGTCTGAGCAGGACGCGTAACATCAAGCAGAGTTTCTGGATTCAGCATTGAACCGTAACAGCCGTTTTTATCAAGATTGTAAATAAGTTTTTGAGAAAGCTCGTATTCATCGCCCGAAACATTCATTGAATTAAGCTGATGCATAAGATGCTGCTGCAATGTTTCCCTGCGTTCTTCGGTGTTTTCGAGAATGTTCTGGAATGCATCAGCCTTTTCACTTCCTCCATAAGAAGAAGTTGAATATGATTCTTTATCGAGTTTTCTGCTTCCCCTTGTTTCCGAAACAGAAATTGCATCAGATACAATTTCCAGGGCAGGATTTTCTGCGGCAAATTTATAAATTTCATCGCGCAAATCCTGAGTTCCCATTGCAAGAAAATTCACTGCCTGAATCTGCTGCATGGACATTTTCTGCTTCTGCTGCTGCTTTTGATTTTGAGACTGTCCCTGTTTTTGTGAATACACTGCTTTCCGCCTGAATATAAAGCCTGATTAAGCCTTACCTAAACGTTTATTTCCAGTTTGCGTCCTGTCGGCTGGTACTGATAATAACGAACGCCTGCTGCATTCATCAAACGTTTGGAAGCTTCTACCGACGGAGTTCCATCATATTTATTATCTGCATATACAACAGTTTTTATGCCCGCCTGAATGATTGCCTTTGCACATTCATTACATGGAAAAAGTGTTACATAAATTTTACTGTCTTCCAGAGAACCGCCGCGATAATTTAAGATTGCATTAAGTTCACTGTGAGTTACATAAGCATATTTAGTGTTAAGGGTATCTCCTTCGCGTGCCCACGGAAATTCATCATCTGAACAGCCGCGTGGAAAACCATTGTAGCCCATAGAAAGAATTTTATTGTCTTCGCTTACAATACATGCCCCAACCTGCGAATTTGGATCTTTTGAACGGAAACTTGCGAGATGAGCAACGCCCATAAAATATTCATCCCAGGAAATATAATCCGTACGCTTTTGTATGATTTCAGCCATAATTTACTCCAATGTTTACTGCAATAAAATAATATCAAAAACACCGTAAACTCGTAAGTGCTATTATCACACATAAAATAAAAATCTACAAATAATTGTTTTTTCTTGATGAAAAATCATTGTAACAGTGGTAATATTTTATATATATAATAACATTGGTAAAGTAAAAATTGCTTTTGCAAAATTTCTAACACTTTGCCATACAAAACGGCCGGTATTGGCCAAACAGGAGTAAAAAAAATGAAAATAAAATCTGTATTCAGTCATGACTTTGAAAAATACGGTAAAATTCTTACCGGTTATGATGTAACAGACCTTCTTAAAAAACTTGACGACACTACAAAGAAGCCTGAAGATGCTGTTATCTACGAACCAGGCGATGCAGGACTTGAATCACTTCCAATCGCAAAAGAATTAAGCGACAAGGCTTACGGTGGAATGCCAATTCAGATTGGTTACTGCAATGGTAACAACACAAAACTTAACTGCCTTGAATATCACCGCGGTTCAGAATTGAACATCCCTTCTACAGACATTGTACTTCTTCTTGCACCGCTCCAGCGTGTAAAAAAAGGCAAGATTCATACAGATTCAGTTGAAGCATTCTATGTTCCAGCTGGAACTATTGTTCAGATTTACGAAACAACACTTCACTATGCACCATGTAACGCAGTTAAAAATGGTGATGTAGATAAGAACGGTTTCCGCGTAATCATCGTATTGCCAAAAGACACAAATACAGAAAAACCTGCTATTGAACCTAAAAACATTGAAGATCAGATGCTTTGGGCACGCAACAAATGGCTCATTGCTCATCCAGATTCAAGCGAAGCAAAAGCTGGTGCTTTCGTTGGAATTAACGGCGTAAACATCGACCTTGCAAAATAATTACACTTTATGAATGTCGGGCAGTCATTTTTTACATGCAGCCCGACATTTTTTTTATTAACGTATAACGGAGAAATACACTATGTCAGCTTTTTTTATTTACAGCATACCAATCATACTTTGCTACGTAATGCAGTTTGTTTTTCTTTATGTTGAATACAAAAAGAAATTTGTGCTTTCCCTTTTATTTAAAGGCGGAGCGTCTCTCTGTTTTATATGGCTTGGCCTTCTTTCGCTGATTCATCCTTTACAAGCAACCGGCATTTTACAGAACAATTTTATTCCTTCCGATTCTTCATTCCGCAACCTTATTATTGCGGGGCTTATTGCAGATGCCATAGGGGATGTTGTAATAAACCTTCGCTATGTTCATAAAAAAAGCAGAATTCTTACATTTCTTTTGGGAACCCTCGCTTTTTACACCGGCCATATACTATATCTTGTGGCATTAATTCCGTTTTCGCAGAATCTTTCGGTATGCATTGCCTTTGGAACGGTAGCCGCCGTCATCATTTTGTGGACTATTTTTTATTCACTTAGATACATACAACCGCTTTTCAAACTGTTCGGAGTTATTTATATTACAACAATCACTTATATGGTAAGCGTTTCGCTCGGAAACCTTTTATTAAATCCAACGCTTATTCATACAAAACTTTTTGCCATAGGAGCTGTTTTATTTTTAATAAGCGACATACTTTTAATAATGAACACTTTCGGTAAAAAGAAAAATTATATCATAAGAATTTCAAACTTAATTTTGTATTATACAGGCCAGCTTCTTATTGCCCTGAGTCTTTTATATATCTGAGGTATGCTTGATTCTTTTTAAGAAAACATTTCGTTCATTACTAGTTTTTTTTCTACCGCTGATTTTTTCTGTTTCACTTTACGGGCAGAATATATTAATTCCACCAGATATATCTATTTTTCAAAAAGCTTATCCAGATGTCATATTTCAAATTTCATATTCTGCACAACATCAGGATTGGAAAATTACGCTTCACCTGCCGTTTGAAACAGGAACAAAAAAAACAGTTCTTTTCTGGGCAGGAGGAAGATTTTTACCGGAACATGAACTAAAAAACAAAAATGACTATTGGACTGTTATTTACGATTATCACTACAACAAACTTCCGGCCGATCCTGCTGCAATGACAAAGGAACAGAAAGAAGCACTTAAAAAATTCAGTTCTGACGAAAACAGAAAAACAAATGCGGGCACACCGATGTTCTTTTTTAATGATATTTATGACAGTTACAGAAAAAGCACGGTCGAAAAACACATCAAAAAAATCACATTTTTAGGATTCCGGCTGAATATCCATGAACGGCTGGTAAAACCGCTTTCCGTTGTTGAAAAACAATTGCAGCGGGAGGCAAAGACTGATGCTGACGTTGCAAAATTCATTGCGGAAATTAAGAGTGTAGACGGTTACAACTGGCGTGAAATTGCAGGAACTTCAAGAAAATCGTTTCACAGTCTTGGAGCATGCATAGACATTCTTCCCAAAAATTTACGGGGCAAGGCAATTTTCTGGAGCTGGACAAAAGACCTTAATCCCGACGGCTGGATGCTTACACCTTTAAAAGACAGATGGATTCCTCCCGAAAAAGTAATAAACATTTTTGAAGAAAACGGATTCATCTGGGGCGGAAAATGGGGAATCTGGGACAACATGCATTTTGAATATCATCCGGAAATTATTTTAAAAGAAAAAAGCAAAACTAAACAATAAAGCGCAAAATTCTACGAAATGCAAAGTACAGAATAAAAATATTATAATGCATAATAAGGAAAAATCCTCTTGACAACCGAAAAGCATAATATAAAATTCAAAGTGGATTATTAGCAAATAATAGTAAAAAAATTATTATAGGAGCAAAACTATGTTCAAGAACATTCCAGACGTAAAACTTGGAATTATTGCGGTAAGCCGCGACTGCTTTATCATCTCTCTTTCTGAATCAAGAAGAGCAGCTATTGCTAAAGCTTATGGCTCTGACCTTTATGAATGCAAGGTCACTGTAGAAAACGAGCTTGATATGCTCAAAGCCGTTGAAGATGTAAAAAAAGCCGGATGTAATGCACTTTGTGTATTCCTCGGAAACTTCGGTCCAGAAACACCTGAAACTTTGATTGCAAAGAACTTCGACGGTCCTGTTATGTATGCCGCAGCTGCAGAAAGCTCATACAAAAACGGCGGTCTTATTGATGGCCGTGGCGACGCTTATTGTGGTGTTTTGAACTGCTCTTACAACCTCGGACTCCGCCATCTTAAGGCTGTTCTTCCAGAATATCCAGTAGGAACTGCAGAAGAAGTAGCTAAGATGATGAAGGACTTCGTTCCTGTAGCACGTGCTCTCATCGGACTTTCACACCTTAAGATTATTACTTTCGGACCACGTCCACAGGACTTCTTTGCTTGTAACGCACCAATCAAAGGTCTTTATGACATTGGTGTAGAAATCGAAGAAAACTCAGAACTTGACCTTCTCGTTTCTTACAAAGCACACAAAGACGACAAGAGAATTGCTGACGTTGTAAAAGACATGGAAAATGAACTTGGAGCAACAGGAAACAATCACCCTGCAATTCTTCCAAGAATGGCACAGTTCGAACTTACATTGCTCGACTGGGCAGAAAACCACAAAGGTTCACGCGACTACGTTGTATTCGCTGACAAATGTTGGCCTGCATTCCCAGAAGCATTCGGTTTTGAACCATGCTATGTAAACAGCCGCCTTGCAAGCCGCGGTATTCCAGTTGCATGTGAAGTAGATATCTTCGGTGCACTTTCTGAATACATCGGAACTTGTGTAACAGGTGATCCTGTAACATTGCTCGACATCAACAATACAGTTCCACAGGATCTGTACGATGACGAAATCAAGGGAAAGACATCATATCCATACAAGCTCAACGATACATTCATGGGCTTCCACTGTGGAAACACACCATTCTGCCACTTGAACAAAGACCGCAAACCTGGTGTTAAATATCAGCTCATCCAGCACCGCTTGCTTGAACCAAAAGGAAGCGAACCAGATTTCACACGCGGAACTTTGGAAGGCGATATTGCAGCTGGCGAAATCACATTCTTCAGATTGCAGACAAGACCTGATACAAAACTTCAGGCTTATGTTGCAGAAGGTGAAGTTCTTGAAGCAGCTACACACTCATTCGGTGGTATCGGTGTATTCGCAATTCCAGAAATGGGACGTTTCTACCGCCACGTACTCGTTGCAAAACAGTATCCACACCATGGTGCAGTAGCATTTGGTCATGTTGGAAAAGCTTTGTGGACAGTATTCCAGTATCTCGGAATCGAAGACATTGCTTACAACCAGCCAGCTGGAACATTGTACGCAACAGAAAATCCTTTTGCTTAATAGCATCTGCTAAAATAAGTATTTGATTTAATACACGTCCGTTTTCTTTTGAAGACGGGCGTGTTTTTTATACCCCCGAAAACATCACAAACAATATCAATGAAATCAAAAACTTTTAATAAATCAAACCTAACTATTTCTTTAAATTCTAAATGACTTGTTATATAATATAAAATATTATTAGGGAGTATGAATGGACGTAAAGATTGTAAATCCTTTTTTATCAGCTGGACTTTCAACATTTGAACAGATGTTCGGCATAAAATCAGAAGCTCACGCTCCGTTTATCGTAAACAAAACTTCAGGACATCCCTGGGAAGTTTCAGGGCTCCTTGGACTTTCTGGTGATGCAAACGGTATCGTCGCATTCAGGCTGAATAAAACCCTTGCAAATAAAATGCTTGAACTTTCAGGACTTGTAGAAATCAAAGAAGAAGAAAAATCTCAACTTGCAGAACAGCTCGTTTCGGAATTTACAAACATCATTGCATCTGCTGCTGTTACAAGCATTAAAACGGCGAAAATTTCAGTTACACCTCCTTCAATTCTTACAGGACACAATCATCTTATTGCATGGCCAAAAAATTATCCTGTAGTAGGAATTCCTTTTGCTACAAATTTTGGTTCATACGAAGTTGACGTCTGCTTTAAAGAGGATACTGTTGTAAAAAGAAAAGTTAATCCTCTTAACCAGATGTACAATACAATTTAATTACAATCTGCTATACTCTTTTTTATGAAAAACAAACAAAACAATGAACTTGCAGTATGCGGTTTTGCAGCTGTAAAAAAACTTGAAAAACATCATCCCGAAAAAATTACGCGGCTTTATTTTACCCAGGAAGTCGCTCCTAAATTCGGCGGACTTTGTAAAAAGCTCGCAAAAAATCACGGCATTTATAATATGAAACCCGCAGAAGATTTGGAAAAATTGAGCGGAACGGTACATCATCAGGGAGTTGTTGCAATGATAACTGCCCCTCAGATTGAACAGCTTGATTCGGACATTACCGATGCATGGGCAGAATCAAAAGAAAACATCGTGCTTTTTGACAGAATCGGCAATGCAAATAATTTTGGAGCAATTGTAAGAAGCGCGGCATTTTTCGGAATAAAACACGTTGTCATTCCTATAGATGAAGCACAGAGTTTTATAACGACAAGCAGCTATAGGGTTGCAGAAGGCGGCATGGAATTTGTAGACATTCATTATGTAAATTCAACAGCACGTTTTCTGGAAGCAATGAAAGGAAAATTCGTACGGGTTGGAACAAGCCTTGAAGCAAAAAAAGATTCTTCATGCCTTGGAAATTACAAGAAAGACGGCAAACCTGTTCTTATAGTACTTGGCAACGAGGAAAAAGGCATAAGCGAAATCGTAAAATCAAACTGCGACGAACTGGTTATTATTCCGTGGGCAGGCATGAAAGAAGGAAAAGAATGTGTTATCGACAGCCTTAACGTTGCACAGGCAAGCAGTATTCTTTTCTACGAGTTGACAAAATAAAAAAGTTAGATATAAATAACAATATAACAAATTGTAGAGGTACTTATGAAAAATTATTTTGATTTAACAGGTCAGGTTGCTGTTGTAACAGGATGTTCAACAGGACTTGGTGTTCAGATGGCAAAGGCACTTGCAAATCAAGGTGCAAAAATTGTTGCAGTTGCACGCCGCAAGGAACTGATTGAACAGGTTGCAAAAGAAATTGCAGATACATATAAAGTTGAAACCCTTGCCATTCCATGCGACATTACAGATACAGACCGTGTAAATGCTGCCGTTGATGAAATTCTTGCAAAATTCGGACGCATAGACATTCTTATAAACAATGCCGGAACAGGTGCAGTTGCTCCTGCAGAAGACATTACAGACGCTCAGTTTGCAGGCGAAATGAATGTTGATTTGTTTGGAACTTTTAAGTTTGCACGTGCAGCAGCAAAAAAAGCAATGATTCCAGCAAAATATGGACGTGTCATCAACATTGCTTCTATGTATGGACTTGTAGGAAACAAAATCTGCGGTTCAGCTCCTTATCATGCAGCAAAAGGCGGCGTTGTAAATCTTACACGTGCACTTGCAGCTGAATGGGGAAAATACAACATCACTGTAAATTCTATCTGTCCTGGATATTTCTATACACCGCTTACAAAAGAAACTTTGGATTCAGATTTCTTCCAGCAGAATGCAAAAACAATGATTCCGCTTGAACGCTACGGCAACGAAGGCGAACTCGACAGCACTGCGATTTTCCTTGCAAGCCCTGCTTCTACTTACGTTACAGGCGTAAACCTTCCTGTAGACGGCGGTTACACCTGCATGTAAGTTAATACAAAGACATTAACAATCTGAGTGACTGTTAATCATCACTGAATAAAGGTGTAGATAAATAACGGTCACCAGAATCTGGCAGAAGGACAACAATAGTCTTGCCCTTATTTTCAGGGCGTTCTGCCAGAATACGAGCCGCTTTTAAAGCAGCCCCCGATGAAATTCCAACAAGAATACCTTCGCTTTGAGCAAAAGCACGACCTTCCGTAAATGCATCATCATTTTCTACAGCAATAACTTCATCATAAATTTTGGTATTAAGAACATCAGGTATAAAACCAGCACCAATTCCCTGAATTTTATGAGGACCTGCTTTTCCCTTTGACAAAACAGGACTTGTTGCAGGTTCTACAGCAACAACTTTTATTTCAGGATTCTGCTCCTTAAGATATTCACCGATACCTGTTATTGTACCGCCAGTTCCAACACCAGCTACAAAAATATCAATTTTACCGTCAGTCTGTTTCCATATTTCAGGACCGGTAGTTTTTTTATGAATTGCAGGATTTGCAGGATTACAAAACTGCCCCGCAATTATACTGCCAGGAATTGAAGCATGAAGTTCTTCCGCTTTTTCAATTGCACCTTTCATGCCTCTTGCACCCTCAGTAAGCACAATTTCTGCACCGTAGGCCTTTAAAAGCGTTCTTCGTTCTACGCTCATTGTATCAGGCAAAGTAAGAATTGCCTTATATCCCTTTGCAGCCGCAACTGCAGCAAGTCCTATACCAGTATTGCCCGAAGTCGGTTCAATAATAGTTGCGCCCGGTTTTAGAATGCCTTTTGCTTCAGCATCTTCAATCATCGACAATGCAACACGATCTTTTACGCTGCCTGCAGGATTAAGGTATTCAAGTTTTGCAAGAATAACTGCATTTGTAATTCCTGCTTTTTTTGAATAACCGTTTAACTGCAAAATTGGCGTACCACCAATCAATTCCAAAGAACTTTGTTTAATATCACTCATTTTTTTCTCCAACAATTATTACCTTTTTTATTATTCACTACTCATAATGCGTTCCAGACCTTGTGCAGTTTCTCTTGTTCTGTTTGCAAGAGTTCGTAAAGCCGCAACCTGAGCTGAAAGCGCTTGTGTTTCAGAAGAAATTTCCGAACTTGCATTATGAACTTTTTGAGAAGCCTGTGTAAGACGCTCCATATTCGTAAGGACATGTGTAGAATGCCGGCTCTGTTCCGCAACAGAATCTTTCATACGACCGGCAGTACTTGCCATCTGTTCCGATTCCTTAGAAATAATTTTACCAGTATCAACCTGCTGACGTATACTCTGCGAGGCAGCACTTACTTTTTCAACACTCTGTCCGGCTCCATTCTGAATATTAACAAAGGTCTGATTAACTTTTTCTGTAAGTTCAACACTCTGTTCAATACTCTGAATTACACTTGTAATAATTTCCCCAATTTTTGATGCATAAGTTGAACTGTTTGCAGCAAGGGCTTTAATTTCATGAGCGATAACGGCAAAACCTTTTCCCTTATCGCCAGTATGAGCAGCTTCAATTGCAGCATTCATGGCAAGAAGATCTGTCTGATGAGCAAATGTATCAAGTGTAGTAACAACGCTAAGAATTTCTTTTGAAGAATCCTGAATGGAATCAATAACCGACAAAAGTTTTTTCATTTCATCAGAACCTGAAGACGTAAGTATATTAAGCGAACGTGTAAAGTTTTCGGCCGTCATAATACCTTCGCTGACATTTACAATACCGTCCATTACAGATTTAGTACCGTCCGCCGTTGTTTTAATACTTTCCGTTGTTTTATCAAATTCAACATTCATATCCTGCAAAGACTGTGCAAGCTCTTTTATAGTTTCTTCCGTTTCTTCGTGAATTGAAGACTGTTCATGAATTGCCTGATTAATAATATCAACTTTTTCGCTTGAAGTTCTGGTTGCCTGAGTTACAGTCTGAACAGAATCCGCCAGTTCATCTGAAATCTGAGACAATTCAACCGCCATATCTTTTGCGCTTGTAAAAATCTGCGTAAGCTTTTCATGCTGTTTTTCTGTCTGCACACCAAGTTCAATAAGTTCATGAGAAGAACGGGCAGAACGCATTGAAAGCGTAATGAAAACCGATAAATCTACGGCAAAGAATGCAAGCGCCTGCGTCCACATAAACGGAATCTTTCCAATAACCATATAAATAACATCATGCAGCGCAAGGAAAGAACCAATAGAAAAAGCAATAAACAGATTCAAGGCATAAGGAACATGCTGCTTAAGGGCCCTTGTAGTTGTAACAAAACCATAAACAATAACAACAACAACAGGAAGAAGCATTATATTAAACGTCATATCCATTGAATCCTGTTTTCCCATTACAGACAGATAAACAGAAAAAACAATTATGCTTGATACAGATGCTATTGTAAGAATCCGCTTAAATCCTCTGCGACAGAAGAAACTGTTCAGGAACAAGCCCATAAACATCATACTTACAGGAAGACAGGCACGGCAAAGAGAACGCTGAAGATTATACGGCAAGAATTGAACTTCCGAACCGATATCAAGGAAGTATGGAATAATAAATGCCATACAAATAGAGAACAGAAGATATGCTTTATCGGAGCGGTTTCCAAGGAAAACACCAAGACTATAAAGCATAATAAATATACACAAATAAGTAAGGATTAAAAAGAAACGCGGTCCAAACTGATTATGTATTACATTCTGGAAATATGCCTGTTCCTTATTATCAAACGAAAAACCAAGATCTATGATTTTATCGGCAGGACAATAACATCTTACGGCAATCTTAACATTTCCGTTATGAATTGCAGAAAGCGGTATACAAACATCCGTATTTTCTTCGACACGAACCCGGGTGTTTGGAGGAAGATTTCCGCGGGAACCGACATACACGCCATCTGCATAAATATCGGCAGCAGCATTGAATCTATCCATTCCAAGCCATACAGAATCTTTTAACAAACGGGCAGGAACCGTTGCTTCAGTATGAATCCAGGCATAGTGAACCGAGCCGACCTCCAGCGAATTACGTTCCAGCGTTTTCCAATTACTGTCATTAAAATCTGGAGAAGCCCACTCCAAATTATCTCCGACAGAATATTTTATTTTTGACGTTACTTTTTCTGATATACGATTATTAGGAATGCACGAAGTTAGAACAAAACAAGTGGCGAGAACTGCCAAAGAAAGAACCTTTTTCATAGAAACTCCTTCGAATTATTTAATATGCTACTATAGAAAATTAAAAATTTCCAATAAATTCGTACATTTTCATATACAAATATAACTTTCTGTTATAAAATCGTGGTCTATTACCCTTTTTTACACTTTATAAGTCTTTGTAGGAGATGGAAATGACAAAACAAAAAAAAGCTTTGATTGTTGTTCTGTCACTTCTTGTTGTTTTATCAGCTGATGTATTGATTGTTTACAAGATTGCCAGAGCATAGTTTGCTCATCATGCAAACGAAAACATGAATTATCATGCTAGTCTTAGAACCGTTGAATTCGAAGCTTCCATGAATGAACAGCTTACCCTTGTACGGCAGTTAGTAAATCGGTTTTCTGGACAAGCGATAAAAACAAGGAATTCTGGAGCGGCATGGAATTCTCTTATGTAGTAAATCCAAATGATCCGAATGACTACTGGTACAACATGACGCTGTACGAAACCGAAGAATACAACTTCAACATAAATTATAACGAAGCGCTGAATTCAACCATGCTTTGGGTAAATGCAGTTGTACGGTACAATGGAAAGCCGATTGGAATGGTTGGAACTGGTATTCCACTTCAGAATTTTATAGACACAATGTATAAAGGCCTTAGCGACCACACAACAATGTATCTGTTTAACGATAAAGATGAAATTACAGGTGCTCTTGATGCAAACATTCTAAAAGATAAACTTAATATTTATGATACCCTGCCATTCCTAAAAACTGTAGATGCAAAACCAAAAGAAATGGTAAATATTTCTACATACGAAGGTGAATATCTTCTTGCACCAATAGAATTTGTAAAGTGGCACATGGCATATTTTATTCCGTATGATTTTCAGGCACGTGTTCACAATGCAATCGTGCCGGGAATTGTAAGCCTGTTAATTATTTTTCTTATTTTAATTCTTGTCCTTACAATTATAAGAATAATCACGCAGCTTAATACCCTAAAAAATGCCATTGCAGATCTTTCAAGCGAAAATGCAGACCTTCAATGACATTCAAAATCAGATGGGACAATTCACAGTATAAATAGAATGCAACAAAAATGAAGGTTGCACTATATTTTTTTTGAGTTATAATTTAAACATAAAAAAAGGACTGGCATCACACTTCCAGTCCTAAAAGAGATTAAAAAGGCGATGGCGGAGTTTTTTAAGAACCATCGCTTTTTTTTTCGGAAATCAATTTTACACAACGTATGCCAACCTCTAACGCGTGCTCATTCTTTCCGCTAAAACTTTCTTAAATTATTACACCGCTTAAACGCGGAAAACAATCACATCATCATCGCTACGGAATTCATTCCACTGAGGAAGCGGAGTTCCATCGCAATCTTTACCATTTGGATTACCGCATTTTATAAAATTGCACAGGTAATTACACATCTGGCGCGAAACATCATACCATTTGCCTGTAAACGGTCTCCAGCATTTTGCAAGAGTTTCAAACCAGAACCACAAATCAACCGAATGGAATTTTCCAGGATTATCCCAACCAGGAATATCAACATCAAACTGATAGCTGTAATTTACATCTTTACATCCATTTTTATCAGTCATCCGTTTATACATTCCAATTGCCGTCTGAATTGCATTAATACTCTTTTCTGCACCCTGCGGCTTAAAAGTAAATTCATCAGTTGTAAAACCGAACATCATCGGAACTGTTTTAACCTGATTTTTTTCCAAAGCACTAAAGAATTCATCTTTTATAAAAATATCATCTTTTACAGGCAGCCAGGTCTGAATAGATTTGTCGTGTCCACCATATTCGTTCCATTTCTGGCGCATCTCGGCTGTTGTAAACTTACGGATTTCGGCAAGCGTCTTAACACCACAAAATTCGAAGAAATCTTCACCAAGTTTTTCTGCTTCTTTAAGAGAACGCGGAGTCATTATATTATTTCCAGGCATATAGAACATACCGCTATGACAAACTGCACGCTTAAAAATATTCTGTGTTCCAAAAAGAATCTGATTTAATACACTTCCACCACCAGCAGACTGACCGCCAATTGTAATATTTTCGCTGTCTCCACCAAAGGCTCCGATATTATCTTTTACCCACTGCATTGCCATTCGCTGATCAAGAAGTCCAAAATTTGCAGGAGCCTCTGGATTTTCTTTTGTAATTTCCGGATGACACATAAAACCGAACATATTAAGACGATATGCTACAGTTACAACGACAATTCCACGACGTGCAATACGTTCTCCATCAAATTCCATTTCCGGTGTAAATCCTGTCTGAAATCCACCGCCATGAATCCATACATAAACAGGCAATTTTTCATCTGCAGAATTTGCAGGAGTCCAGACATTCAAATAAAGACAGTCTTCACTCATTGGTATATCTTTATCTACAGACCATTCACGGCAATATAAATCATCGGGATTATAATAAGGAGTTGGTTGAACAGCAATCGGACCAAAATTCCAGGCTTTTAAGGTGCCTTCCCATTTTTCTACAGGAACCGGCGCATGAAAACGCAAATCACCTACAGGTGGTTTCGCAAACGGAATTCCCTTAAACGCAGTGATGCGAGGGTCTGCTGCGGGGATGCCTTCGATTTTTCCAACTTTAGTTTCAACTGTTCTAAGCATATTGTACTCCCATTAATAAATCGTTTAACCAAGATTATATGACGGAATTGCAAAAAACACAAATAAGAGTTTTTCAGTATATTTAAAAATTTGCAGATAACTTCATATTGTTATTGCATTTAAATTAGGTAAAAACGCTACTTGACTATAAAACAGATTATTATAGAATTTACACGAATATTATTTTACCTTTTGGAGGAAAAAAATGAAAACTGTTGCAGGCATTGACCTTGGAACACAAAGCATGAAAGTCGTAATTTACGACTATGAAAAAAAAGAGATTATAGAAAAAGCTTCATGTCCGATGGAACTTATTTCTGAAAATGACGGTACACGTGAACAAAAAACTGAATGGTTTGATAAAGGACTTGAAGTTTGCTTCGGAAAGCTTTCGGCAGAAAACAAAAAGACAATTGAAGCAATTGGTGTTTCAGGCCAGCAGCATGGTTTTGTTCCTCTTGATAAGGACGGAAAAGCTCTTTACAACATCAAACTTTGGAATGATACAAGTACTGTAGAAGAATGTAAAATCATAACAGAAGCAGCAGGCGGTGCAGATAAAGTTGTTGAAGCTCTTGGAAACCTTATGCTTCCAGGTTTTACAGCTCCAAAAATTCTCTGGCTCAAGCGCCACAAGCCGGAAGCTTTTGCAAACCTTAAATATATCATGCTTCCACACGACTATCTTAACTGGAAGCTTACAGGCGAATATGTAATGGAATTCGGTGACAGTTCTGGAACTGCCCTTTTTGATTCTAAAAAACGCGAATGGTCTAAAAAAATCTGCGACATCATTGATGCTGGCCTTTTAGCAAAACTTCCAAAATTAATTGAACCAACAGCTCCTTGTGGAAAAGTTTCTGCATCTGCTGCTGCAGCTTACGGAATTCCAGAAGGCATTCCAGTTTCTGCAGGTGGTGGAGACAACATGATGGGTGCAGTTGGAACTGGTACTGTTGCAGACGGATTCCTTACAATGTCTATGGGTACTTCAGGAACTTTGTACGGTTATTCAGACAAGCCTATTGCTGATCCTGCAAACGGACTTTCTGGTTTCTGTTCTTCAACTGGCGGATGGCTTCCACTTCTTTGTACAATGAACTGTACTGTTGCAACTGAATTTGTACGCGGTCTTTTCCAGATGGATGTTAAAGAACTTGATACAGAAGCTTCAAAAGCTCCTTGCGGTTCAGAAGGCGTTCTTGTAATTCCTTTCTTTAATGGTGAAAGAACTCCAAACCTTCCAAACGGACGTGCAAGCATTACAGGCCTTACAGCAGCTAATACAAGCCGCGCTAACATCGCACGTGCTTCTTTGGAAAGTGCCGTTTTCGCTATGCGCGGCGGTCTCGATGCATTCCGCAAACTCGGTTTCCAGCCAAAAGAAATCAGACTTATCGGCGGCGGTTCAAAATCTCCTATTTGGCGACAGATTGCAGCAGATATCATGAATCTTCCAATCCGTGTTCCACTTCTTGACGAAGCAGCAGCTCTTGGTGCAGCAGTTCAGGGATTGTGGTGTCTTAAAAATCAGAACGGCAAATGTGATATTGCAGCTCTTTGTGCAGAACACATCAAACTTGATGAATCTAAGAGTGCAAATCCTATTGCAGAAAATGTTGCAGCTTACGATAAGGCATACACTGAATATTCAAAAGTTGTAGAAACATTAACACCGTTATACATCTAAGTGATAGCGGCAAATTTCGCTAAAAGCAAGAAAGGCTGTTCATGCATTTTACGGCAGAACAGCCTTTCTTTTTTAACAATTTTTTTATACGGCAAACAATTTTCAATAAAACATTACTTTAAACGAACACATCTTCCATCAATTTTTGCGGGATATTTTTCGTAATATAAGAGCCTTCCGTTTACAAAACCCGTTCTTATAATCATTGTGTCTGTTCCGCCAGGCATTTCTTCCATTCCGGGGAAAACATAATTTCCAAGCGACCATACTATAAGGCTGTTTCCATACCATTCAACAGGCTGTAAAACATGAGGATGAGAGCCGAATACAACATCCGCGCCATTTTCACACAAGGCCTTGTAAAATTCCGTCTGCGTTTTATTCGGAATTTTTGAATATTCAGTTCCGGCATGCATATTTACAATTACGATGTCTGATATTTTTTTCTGTTCACGGACAAGTTCCAAAAGGCGGTCGCTTTTCCACAAGATGCCTGCCCTTTCAGGGGTTGCAGAAGCCTGTTTTTGACCATTAAAGCCGGAACGCTCAACTGGAAAACCGCCTGCTGAAATCACCGAAACCGTATGACCTTTTATTTCTGTTGTAAAAAACTGTTCTGCTTCGGTATCGTTCATGCCGGCCCCGGAAGTTGCAAAACCTGCATTTTTTACCGCTGCAAGAGTATCTTTAAATCCGTCTTCGCCATAATCATAAGAATGATTGTTTGTAAGCATAAGATAATCAAAACCTGCCTGCGAAAGATACGGCAATGCCTTTTTATTAAACTTAAAATTGTATGTTTTAGGAGTTTTTAGATTCCGGTCAGTAACAACGCCTTCAAGATTCCCGATTGTAAAATCATTATTAACAAGAACAGGCATTGTATCGGTAAAAACTGCCTCTGCTGATTTTTTAGAAAGCATTAAATCCTGAACGCCACGGGCAAGCATAATATCGCCAACGGCTGCAACAAAAACAACGGAAGGAACAAACTCTGTATCCGTATCCGCATCTGTGCCTGCATTCTGCAAAAAGTCCGTATCATCAGACCCGCTGCACAATGCCTTTTGCTTTTGGTTGAATGCCTGTAAAAAATCAGTTTTTTCAAAACCTGTAAACAATGCCTGCTGCTTTTGAATAAATGTCTCTTTCTGCTTTTTTGAAAGCCGCACTTTATTTTGACTAAGCGTTTTTTCGTCTGGTAAAGAAGGAAGTTCCAGCTGAACGTATGTTTTCTGCCAGAACGGATATTCAGAATTGTCTGCATACATGCCGTTTGCCTTTAATGCAATAAAGCCTTCTGGAATTTCAGAAAAAATGTACATTGCAGCAGAAGTAAAATCTTCATCATTATAATCTTCTTTGAACGCAATGCATGGATAAAGCGGTTCACGGAAAATCTCTTTTTTAAAAATCCGGGAAAGTGTATCGCTTTCAGAAGATTCATCAGAGGTTGCATTTTCTAAAAGTCCGTTTTCCACCGCTGCGGATGAAACATTTTCATCATCATTATTTTGAATGATTAAACTCAAACGGGCAGTACAAATATCATAAGTTTTTGTATTTGGATTATCTCCCTGCGCTTCTTCAAACTGTAATGCAAACTCCTTCAGTTCAGAATCGGATTCAACAACAAAACGGACTTTTGTACACGAAACAAACAAAATTGAAACAAGAAAAAGTGCAGACACAAAAAAATGCCTTGCAGACTCAAAAAAATACTTTGCATGCTTAAAGAAACAGGCTGCATCAACATCACTTTTTTTAATAAAAGATTTCATAAATGCCTGTCCGTCTTAAATTCATGCTGAATGATTTTCCATGCAAACACATCAAGAAGCACGACATACAGATAAAAGACAAACTGGTATCCTGCAGCTGCAACTTCTTCAGAAAGCATAAAATCATAAAGTCCGTGAATTACAGTAGGCACAAGAAGTGCAAGAAGTTTTAAAAATTTTGCAAGACTGTTTTTATCATCAATAAAAGCTGTTTTTGCACGGCTAAGGAAAAATCCCATGAAAACACCGAATGTTGTATGTCCCGGAATTGCAAAAATTGCCCTGCCTACAGAAACAGAAGTTCCAAAATTCAAAACGTAAAGAATGTTTTCCAAAGCGGCAAATCCAAGCGAAGCCGAAACTGCATAAACAATTCCATCATAACGGTAATCAAAATTGCCATCTTTCCATACAAGAACCATAAAAACAAGCCATTTTGAAAATTCTTCTACCAATGCAACGCCAACAGTATTTTCTATAAATGCAAACTTCACCGTCCCCGGAATATAGGCAGCTTCGATTATCGCTCCCAAAAAACGTTCCACCCCTGCACATGGAATTGCAAAAATTGCACCATAAACAAGAACTTTAAGAACAAATCCAAGCGGTTCCCGTTCTACACGATCAAGCGTATATACATAGCGTAAAATCAAAACAACAGGCAAAAGTGCTGGTATAAGAATAAAATATAAAAGATATTCCATAAGATTTGAAAAACCTCCGTAAAAGATATTTTTACATAATTATTTTTTTTCTTCATCATTGAGTTCTGACTTTCCGGGCTTTTTTGTAGCATCCCTTAAAAGTTTTAAAAAAGTCTTTCGTGGAATATTATGCGCACCGTATCGGGCCATATTATCGGTGTATGCCTGACAGTCTATGAATTTGCCGCCGTTTGCAAAAAATTCAGTTGCAAATTTTATAAAAGCAGTTTTTGAACTGTCTGGTTCCAGAGTAAACATGGATTCTCCGCAGAAAACATTTCCCATCTGTATTCCGTAAAATCCGCCCGCTAACTTATCTCCATTCCAGGCTTCGTAACTATGAGCAAATCCCGCTTTATGTAACAGCGTATATTCACGCACAATCTGATTGTTAATCCATGTACCTCTTTGTCCATACCGCTCAACCTTCTGGCATTCCTTTATAACCTGCTCAAAACATTTATCTTTTGTATAAGTATATTTTTGTTTTTTGAGTACCTTTAATCCCGATGTCGGTACATGAAATGATTCTGGCGTAATAATAAAACGTTCAGGCGGACAACACCAGACTACAGGATTGCCACGCTCCTCAGAATACCACGGAAAAGCGCCTTTCATATACGCTGAATACAAATCTTTTATTGTGATTCTTGATGATACTTTACAATATTCTTCATCGGCTCGCATTTTTGAAGTAGGAAATTTTGTTGATACAACAGGCCTGAAAGTTTCAAGTTCCAGTTTACCTGAAAAATCATCAATTTCCTTCATTGAGATTCCTTTTTTATCAAATTCAATCCAACGGTCATTTATATAAAGCTGATAAGGACGATAATTGCATTTATAATTCATATTTTCACAATCGGGAAGATATAAACCAAGATAATAATCTTCAATACCTTTTTCTTTACAAAACTCTATTTCTTTTAGAACACTGAAAACACCAGGGCTTCTTTTTAAGATTTCTGGAGAAACATCATAATAGAAATAGTTTGATGAAAGTGAATGAAGTTTTTTCTCTGTAACCGCAGAATCTTTTTCAGCTTTTACGACACCAATATCAAGAACCCCGCAGGCAATCAGTTTATCTCCAAGATAATATTCCATATTGCAGACTCTGTTTTCTTCATATCCACTGCAAATATCCATAAGTTCAGTACTGCCAGATTCAATACTTAACTCAAGACCAGGATTAAGATGTTCGCAAAATTTTTTATAAATAAGGGCTTTTTCTTCAGTAGCAAATTCTTTTGGATTATAATTATAGCGGATAATGATATCTTTATTCCTATTCAAAACTGCACGCTGACTCTTAGTCATTTTAAAATTCTGTGTTTTAAGCCTTATAGGAACACATTCTCTGCAATGCCCGCATTCTGTAAAATAAAATCTGTCTCCAGAACGCCTGAAACCTTTTTGCAAAAGAAAATCATACACTTCGGAAACTGAATCACAAGAAGGAAGTTCTTTACTAAGAATTTCATATAAATTCTTTTCCTGCGAGTCCATAATATCAAACAAATTTTCTTTTCCAGCATCTAGGCACAAATCAATAGCACTTTTATATATTAAATACAAAAAGTAAAATTTCTGATTAAAATACGGACAATTTTCATGACGGAAAAAATGAAATAATGCACCATCTCTTATATCACAAGACATTAAAACACCTCCAAAGCTCACAAAACAGAAACTTATGATTAAAGATGAAGATTTCTGATTTTATTACTGATTTTGATTGTAACTTCGGGCCATGGAATTACAGTTCGGCCTTTATTCTTTACAAGATATGCATGTTCGGCACAAAGAGCAAGCGGTGTATCAGAAACAGAATCTGAATAAAAATTATCAACTTGATTTGCAATAAAATAGCCTTCTTTTAATAAATTCTTGATTTTCTGTTTTCCATAGCAGCAGCGTCCGTTTAATTTGCCTGTACTTTTATCAGCCTGAGTACAAATCAAACCTACTCCAAGACCATCGGTAAAAGGTTTTAGAAAAAATTCCGGTGAAGCAGAAATTATTAAATCATCATCACGCTTCTGCTTTAAATACCATTCGCTAACACGGTTACCGTTATTTTCCCAGAAGAATTTTATTTCTGTATCAATATCTGGAATGAATCTTACAAAACTAAAAAGCTGTTCTACCATCTGACTTAATGTTTTTATTTTAAATACATATCCCATAAAAAAAAGACATGTCTTTGGCAAATATTTTATAATAAGAGAAGGATATTTTTTTATGCTTTTTAATATGAATAAAGAAATACTGTTAGGATAAAAAATCGTCTTATCAAAATCATAGACATTCATACATAGATAATATATCACATAAATTCAGAATTTCATAATGTCGAAGTAGCAAATTTTTTGCCAATATCTGTTACATTATATGACAGGAATTAATTGTACAATGAAAACTTTGTCGATAGATGATTTTGATAATCTGTACCGCCAATATGGTCCTATGGTACTACGACGCTGCCGTACCCTTCTAAAAAACGAAGATAAAGCGCTTGATGCAATGCAGGATGTTTTTGTCCGCCTTATTGAAAGAAAAGAAAAACTTTCAAAAGTCTGTGCAAGCTTTTTATATATTACGGCAACGAATGTCTGTCTTAACAAAATACGAGCAGACAAACTGCGTTCTGGCCCCGAATTTGACACTATAGCTGAATTAGTTGAAGACAGTGCAAGTGCGAACGGTGAAGAGCAAATTGAATCTTCAATGCTTTTAGAATGCATTTTTTCTGAACGTGATACAAAAGACAGGCAGATTGCGATTTTGCATTATGTTGACGGTTACACATTAGAAGAAACTGCGGGAATGATGAAAATGTCAATTTCGGGAGTTCGAAAACGTCTGGAAAAACTTAAGGAATATGCAGGAGGTAGATATGGCAATTCCAATTAGGATTCTTGAGCAGATAAATAATTCAGAATTGAACGCTGCCGATTTTTATAAGATATATGGAAAACAGGAAATAGAAACAGAACTTGAAAGGCTTCGTAAATCCGACAATGAAATTTTGAATAAATATTCAGCGGAAAAAATGCGACTTGCCGTAGAAAGAAAACTTGCTGCAAATAAGAACAGACATTCAAATGAAAAACGTACATTCCAGCCTGCACGAAACATTCAGCTGGCAGCAGCAGCGGCAATTTTATGTACAGTGTGTATTCCAGCAGGATTACGCGTTCGGTCGCAGAATGAAGGCAACATAAGCATTGCAGCAGAAAAAACAGCCAGCAATTCAGCAGATTCTGTCCGCATAAAAGGAAATGCCTTAAACTCAATTGAAAGCAAAAATCCAAAATTAAATCTTTACAGACAGACAAACGGAAAAATTCAATCACTGGATAACGGTACTTTGGCAAAACCTGGCGACGTAATTCAAATAACCTACAATGCAGGCAAAGAAGAATACGGTGTTATATTCAGCGTAGACGGAAACGGTAACATAACAAGACATTTTCCAGAAAACAGCTGGCATGCAGAAGCGCTTTCACACAATATGAACGAAACACCTCTTGATTTTTCGTATGAACTTGATAATGCACCCGATTTTGAATGCTTTATAATGGTAACATCTAAAAAAGAATTCGAATTAAATGATATAGAACAAAAAATTAAAAACAAAACAGATATTAATTATTTAAAGTCCCTGTCGTATCTGCCAAAAAAAACAGACGGTATTACCTTTGTACTTGAAAAATAAACAGTGTTTTGTTATTAATCAAAGAACTTTTAAGAGGAAGAGATTTATATGAAAAGAGCGATTTTTATCTTTATTGCATCATGCATTTTATTACCGCTTTCTGCTGCATCATATAATACAGCAAATTTGGACAATACAGCCGGAGTTGACCGCTATGCCGTTTATGTCGGTTCAAACGACGGTGGAAAAGAACGAGAGAGACTTTTATACGCAGGAAGTGATGCACAGAGTTTTCAGAAAATAATGTCGGAAATTGGCGGCGTGCAGGATTCAAACAGTTATGTATTGATAGATCCTTCAAAAGAAAAAATTGATGATACGCTTGCAAAAATTTCCACAAAAATCAATTTGAATAAATCAAATGCAAAACGTTCAGAATTCATTTTTTACTATTCGGGACATTCAGACGAAAACAGCCTTCTTTTGGGCGAAGCGTCTTATGATTATTCAAGCTTAAAGCAGTCAATAACACAAATTCCAAGCGACATTCACATTGTAATATTGGATTCCTGCTATTCAGGCAATTTTATCAGGACAAAGGGCGGACAGAAAAGAAAGCCATTCCTTATGGATGATACATCTGTCGTAAAAGGACATGCATATCTTTCTTCAAGTTCTGACCACGAATATTCACAGGAATCGGACGATATAGAATCTTCATATTTTACAAATGCAATGATAACGGGTCTTCGCGGTGCTGCCGATACATCAGGCGACAACAAGGTAACACTTAATGAACTTTATTCGTATGCATTCAACGATACGCTCTCTAAAACGGAATCAAGTAAAGCTGGTCCTCAGCATCCTAACTACAACATTACGCTGGTTGGCTCAGGAGACTTAATTCTTTCTGACATTTCTACAGCCGATGCAATGCTTTCTCTTTCAAAAGATGCAAAAGGAACATTCATAATTAGAGATAACAGCGGAAAACTTGTTTCAGAAATCAACAAAACTCCGGGACAGCCTATTTTTATGGCACTTCCTGTAGGAACATATTCAGCAGTAAGCATTGATGAATATTCTACAAAACAGGGCTTTTTTACATTGGAAAAAGACAGTGTTTACGTTCTTGATATGAACAACATGACTGCCATTAAAAAGAAAGATACAAGACTTCGCGGTGGCAGCATAGACGAAAATGAATCTCAGGGGCTTTTAAACGAAGCGTCCATTGCAGATGCAGTGCATATCAATATTATTCCGGGCATAGCTTTGTTAAGATTCTCTCCAGACTGTTCACTTGCTTCTTTTGGAATTATTGGTGGAAGTGAACGTAATATGACAGGTCTTCAGGCTTCCAGTGTAATGAATATCAATACAGGAAACCTTACAGGCGTACAAGGGGCAGGAGTTTTCAACATTAACAATGGAAATGTTTTGGGTGCACAATTTGCAGGTGTATTCAATACTGCACAGAACGTTAACGGCATTCAGGGAGCCGGTGTTTTTAATGTAAACAAAAGCTTTAGCGGTGCAGAACTTGCCGGTGTATTCAATATAAGCAGCAAAGAACAATCAAACGGTGTACAAGGCGCCGGTGTATTCAATATTTGCCGTGGAATTTCAGGAGTACAGGGAGCTGGTGTTTTCAACGTATGCGATGACATTGAAGGTGTACAGGCAGCCGGTGTAATTAATGTTGCAAAAAAAGTTTCTGGTTTACAGATTGGTGTAATAAACGTTGCAACAGAAAATAACGGACTTGCAATTGGTGTATTAAACTTTATTGGAAACGGTATGCATCACGCAGGCTTTGTATGGAACTCATCAGACAAAATGTTCGATGCATTCTTCCAGAGCGGAACAAAGAAACTTTTTGCAACAATCGGTATGTCATTCAGCGATAAAGCAATAAAAGGTGAAACAATTGACAAATGCCTTTTATATTCGGGTTTAGGAACTGAATTCATTTTTTCTAAAAGCACATTCTTGGGCTCAAGCGTTGATATCGAAGGTCTTGTAAAAAATGTATTCCCAACACCGGCATTAGTAAATGGTTTAAGCGGAGATTTAAGTGCATATATTTCAGTCGAAGAAAATAACTTACATATTTCAATTAGTCCGACATTTGAATCTCCAGACCAATACATGATTCCATCTTTAAGAATTACCTTCAATTCAAACCTTGGAAAACATCTTGAAGCTACAATGGGCTGGAATTTCGATTTGAATGTTGCAGGCTGGAACGATAAGGCATTCGAATTGTTCCCTCACGCAAATAATTTTGCCTTTGGTTCTAACGATGAATGGAAATTCTATTATTCCTGGTTTGTAGGATTTAAGATTAAATAAAACATACAAATTATTTTAATACTGATTAAAGCACCTCCCCTGATAATCAGTTATAAAAAAACGGAGGTTTGAAAGAAGCGTATGAAATACTTCAATTCAAACCTCCGTTTTTTTTGTTTAATGAACATCAACTAAAGCTTAAACTTTGAACAAATCAATTTGAGAACCAATCTTTTTAATAGCATCAGAAACCTGATTTGAAATGCCTGTAAGAGCAGAACCTGTTTCATTAATAAGCTTAGCGCCAACTGAAATTTCATCCATACTCTGCTTCATTGATACTGTTGCCTCCTGAAGCAAGCCCATTTCGTTCAAAACCCTACCCTTCTGTTCTGCCATTTTCTTAGAAGCTCTGTTTACATCCTGAGTATTGTCTTTTACATTATGAAGAGCTTCTGTAATCTGCTTAGAACCTTCATTCTGTTCTTCCATTGCAGAACGAATCTGTTCAACAAGCTGGTCTGTCTGTTCAATCTGACTGGAAACAGCATTAAGGGCTTCACTTGATTCATTAGATGAACTTACAACCTGATTGATAGTTGACTGAATCTTTTTAATTCCTTCACCAATTGCCTTAGATTGTGCAGAAGAAGTTTCAGAAAGTTTTCTGATTTCATCTGCTACAACGGCGAATCCTTTACCTGCCTCTCCAGCATGTGCAGCTTCGATTGCAGCATTCATGGCAAGAAGGTTTGTCTGACTTGCAATGCTTGAAATTGCAGCATTTGCATCTTTAAGCATTTTAGACTGTTCTTCCATATCCTTAATTTTTTCGCTTACATCCTGCTGTTTCTTAAATCCAGTTTCTGCATTCTGCTGAAGAAGTCTGAATGAACTTGACATTTTTTCTACAGAACTATTTACAGAAGAAATATTTCCAATCATCTCTTCTATTGCTGCCGATGCCTGTTCAACACCTGCTGACTGATTTTCAATCAAACCGTCAAGTTCTACTATACCGTCCGAAATTTCATTTACAGAACCACTGCTTCTCTGAACACCTTCATTTTGATTCCTAATCTGCCCTGAAATACTTTCGATATTCGCAATAATTTCGGTAATGGCACTTGAAGTATCCTGCATACTTGTACTCAAAGACATACCGCTGGTACTAAGATTGTCTTTTGATTCCTTAACTTCTCTAACAATCTGCTGAAGTTTATCAAGGAAGAAGTCAAAATGAATAACCAGAGAACCAATTTCATCACGATGATAAAGATTTGCGCGTTTAGTAAGGTCTGCTTCTCCAGTTTCCATCTCTCTAAGGAAATTCGTTATAACCTTAATTCGGTTCATAAGATAGCGGACATACATATAACTGATTGCATTAAAAATGAAGATGAGTGCAATTACAACAGGAATAACAATCTTTACAGTTTGATTTTTTACATTTTCAATTTCCTGTATTGATTTTGCAATAAAAATCATACCTGAAACAGAACCGTCATCATTAAAAATCGGCGCATAATTTGAATAATACACCTTATTATTAATTGTATTTTTTCCGCGATATTCTTCACCTTCCCGAAGAACCATTTGAGAAATCTCTTTATTCGAAAGTTCAGTGCCTACAAGGCTGCTGCCAAGAGTGGTAGCCGCACGAACGTTACCCTTAAATACTGTAACCTCTACGTTGTAGTTATCCTGGATGATATTTACAAAGCAGTCATCACCTACATCCGAAAGGCTATAACCGCATACAACAGCGCCAATTAATTTTCCTTCTGAATAAACAGGATTTGCACTTGCAATTGCAAAATTTATATCACCAACAGTTTCATAAGCATAGGCAGATTTTCCAGACAATGCTTTTCTTACAATATATGTACCTGCAAGATTTGCACCTGTTTTTACACCAAATCCACCCAAAACAGAACCATTTATATTTGTATAGGCTAAAACATCAAGACCATAAGTATCTGCAACTTCATCAGAAACTTCAGCCGCAAGATTTACATCACCATTCTGAATTATAATTGCCGTAGTGCTGTCTTTAGAAAAAACTTTTGAATAACGATTCAGATTATCCTGCCAGTCTGTAAGAAGGAAATTACTGCCTTTTGCATTATAAGCAAGCTCAGTTTCAGCATTTTGAACAAAATAGTGATCAAAAAGTTGAAGAGAAGCAAACGTTGCAATTCCACTACAAATTGTGATGAATCCAAAAAACAATCCAACAAGCTGATATCTTAATGGAATTGCCTTTTTAGCATTCCTATCAAACCTGTCTAAAACTTTTGCCATAATTAACCTCTTAGAATAAACATATCTTTTGAATTATTATAATAACATGTTGTTATAAATTCAATAAATTCGTTAAACAATAAACATATTGTTATAATTATCGACTAGTCTTCAAAGTTTATTAAGCCTAATTAACCTCAATTTCAAGTTTTGAATTATATATTCATTTTGGCATGACAATATTCAAACACAGAAAAATCAGTTCGAAGGGAACAGTTTTCCATCACTATCCAAATTCCAGTTAGTTACTGTTCCGCCATTTGATTCAGGCACAATACTAATTTTAGGAACAATATCTTCAATTACAACTCCGCTACCGCTTTGAGCCTCAAGGATAGTTACACCTTCGGTATAAGAAGCAGGAATAACAGTTGCTATAGTTGAAGCGCTGTTTGAAAGGTCTCCCGCAACAACAATAGTTTTATCTGCTGCAAGATATATATTGCTTTGTATAAGCACATTCCCCTTTAGTTTTAAGATGCCTTCAGAATAAATACCTTCTCCAGTCGCTGCAGTAAATGAATTATCAAGTAAAACTCCATCAAGAGTAACGTTTGCATTAGAAGTAAGATAAAGACCGCCTCCGTTTCCACTTGTAGAACCGTTCGTAAAAAGAATATTTTTGAATGTTACAGGAACCTTTGTATCTAAGTAGAAACAACCGCCGTTTTCAGAAACTGGATCCGAATCTCCACAACCGTCAAATCCATCTTGAGGTTCTCCTTCAAATAATTCAGACGCCCCTTCTATCAATAATGATTTTGCATAAGATTTTAAATATTTTGTTTCATCAAGAACCTGTCTTTCCAGAAGCCTACCTTTTACCTTTATAACAAAATCCGCACTGCCACCACCTGTATAAAGAATTGTTTCTATTGCTTCTGCAAGATTTGAATATCCATATTCTTCGGAATTTCCATAATGATAATCAGCAGAACGATTTACATACAGCGTTACCGGTTGAGTTTTGTCCATTGCAATCCAATGAGCCGTTAACGTTTTATTACCAGTTGAATTTGCAGGAATACTTGTAACAAGATTTTCGTTTTCATCATACCATCCGCAGAAAATATGATTGGCTTTTTTTAGACGAGGAAGAATTATATTAGAAGATTTTCTTGTATAGTTGTCGATTTTCATCTGTCCTTCTGCAAGCGAGCAGGAAACAGAACCATTATTATAGTTATAAGTATTCTTATATACTTCATTTAAATCGACAGTATCTTCAAAAACCGTATTTAATCCTTTAGAAACATTAACTACATAAGGCAGAGTATTTAAAACCTGAGTATCATAATAAAACCTAAAAGTGATTTTATATGTACCAGTTTCAATTCGTCCTCCCGAAAAGACACCACTCGAAGTAGAACCCGAAGATGTTGATGAAACAGAACGTTTATACTGCACAGATTTAGGAGAACCGGAAGCAAAAGACGATATAACACGTTCATCTACCTGAACAGGATCAGAACCGTCTACTAGTTGTTCAACAGTGATTTGTACTTTGCTTACAGTTGTTTTTGATGTATCAAAGTTTAATTTGAAATCAACTCCGCCAAAATCATCAAAAGGTGTAGTCAATTCAGTGGCACTCTTTGCAGGAGAAAGTTCAAGCGAAATTGGATTAGTCTTTGATTCTTCTATAGCAACATTGCTGACACTACTATTGAAATATACACTATCAATTATTCCCTTTAACTGAAAACTATAAACACCAGCTCCCTGTTCAAGAAGAAACTGCTGATTATACAAACTTTCCAGATTAGGTAAATTACTTGCAAGCACAACCTGACTTTCACCAGTTTTTGTTGCATAAAGATAAATGCTCTGCATTTTATCAAGAGCTGCATTCAAATCAGGATTAATAGAACGGCTTAGTGAAACATTATTTTCTTTGATTACAAGATATGTATTTGAATCAACAGAATTATTTTCATCATTCTGAAAAGACTGCGTACAAGACAAAAAAGAACAAAGCACAACGGAAAAAACAAAAAGAACTGTCGGTAAATAATTTCTATATTTCATCTTTTTCATAAACTCCTCCTTAATCCTGGCTAACTTTAATCTGTGCCGTATATGAATAATAGTTTCCATCCGAATCTTTTGCTTCGAGATAAACTTCGTAAACACCAGGTTTCCAGCTTGAAGTATCAAGTGTAAGAAGATTTGTTGTGTTTGATTGAGTTTCGCCGTCAACCGTCCATTCATAATTTGACATATCTACTGTTGCCGTAAATTCTATTTGTGCGCCACCCGTAAGATGCATTGTATTATCAACTGCAGAGCCACCAGAAGTTACAGAAACTTCTATGTCGCCAGGAAGACTTGATGCAATTGATACAGAAAGACTTGCACCTGTCTGTTTTATCATTTTTCCTTCGCCTGTAGTTGCTGTACTGTCAAAATGCCAATACTGTTTGTCTCCATTACTGATAGTTTGCGGCGTAATTTCAAAATGCCCTGTAATATTATTCCATAACAATGATGAAGATGCAGTTTCCTGATTCAGTTTTAAGAGATATACATCAGCTCCACCGTCTACAGGATAATTTTCTGGCGTAAATCTTGCATTAGGTTTTCCATCGACACTATCCTGAATTTCAACCTGAACATTATTCTTTAAGTAAACGTCATTTGGAATTGTTATTTGAGCAGAACCTTTCATTTTTAATTCTGCATTATCGCTTACATAAATTCCGCTTCCAAGTCCGCCATTTTCATTCGTTGTATTAACGGAATTTTCATTTACATAACATCCGAACATTTCGAAAACGGCATGTTCATCAAGATAAACACCACCACCTAAAGGCTGTACTGCATTACCAGACGGTGCAAAACTTTCATTAAAGCTGTTGTGCTGAATATGCGAACCCGAACTTTTCTGCGTTCTAAGATATCCGCCGCTTGCAACATAAACACCAGCTCCATAATGAGTTCCGACATTATCAGAAATTACAGCGCCTGTATTTACATAAAGTTTAGCTTTATTCGAAATATATACTCCGGCACCAGCTCCCGATACCATCGAAGAATCAAAATAACAGATATTTTCAGAAACCCTTGTATAATTTTCCAAAGAAACCGTAGCACCTTCTTCAAGCAGCAGACCGCCACCAATAATTCGTCCGTTCCTCGAAACTCCGTGTCCACCTTTTATATAAATACCGTTCAAAATAACAGGAACTTCTGTTCTTATTGTAAGCGTTGAACCAGCTTCACCATCTGCAATGTTAGCATTTAAGATATCTTTTGGAAGAATTGTAGAGCTTACTGAATTTTTTCCCTTAATTGTTATGGAATTTGCCTGAATCTTTTCGTTTGCACTTTTATCTGCAATTAACTGTTTACCACTTACTTCGCCACTAAGAATGATTGTATAATCAACAGTTGAATCATTCATTTTTGCAACAGCCGACTCGATAGACGGAAGCGGTGTTGATACCGAAAGACCATCATTTTCTCCTAAACCTGCTGCCGAAACATAGAAAGAAGATGTATTTTGCTTTATTTTTCCTGTTGAAGAATCAACAATCCAATTTGTCGTTACACCATTTGAGGTTGCAACAAGCGGTTCAATAACAAACATATCCAATACATCAGAAAGAGTTAATCCTGCAGCAGAAGCCTCATCTGTCAGCTGAATAACTGCCTGATTATCATAATACTTTGTATTTGCATCATCATGCGAAGGAATTAGATAAATAGGATTATCTGCAAGAGAACTTAGAGAATCTCCTATTTTCAACGTGCGTGAACTATAATAGTAAACATCTTGAAGATATTCTTCATTTGAAGAGAATAAAACGGGTTTACCGCAAAGGACAAAATTACTTGTACCAAGATAAATTCCATTTCCGTTTTTTGCAGCGCCATTATTTCCGATTGTACCACTATTGAATATTATTTTTGCACCGTTTTCAGAACCAAGACCACCGCCACCATTTTTTGAATAATTATAGAAAATGCCTTTTTCCCATAATTCAGGAGTATTTTCGGTTTCGCTGATATAACTGCTATAACCCATATATAATTCACCAGAACCAGCTACATAAATACCGCCGCCTTCACCGTCTGCATAATTTGAGCAATGTTCTGAATCTGAAGCTATTTCGTTTGGCAAATCATTTCCAATAACAGCATCTCCATAAACATACATAATACCGTTATTGTAAACACCGCCACCCCGCTGATGTCCATTACTATTACCAGCATAAGCCGCGATATTGCCTTTTATAACACCGCCTGAAAATTTGATAACACCGGCCCCTGTTGTACTGCTACGCAGATTAAATATTCCGGCACCGCCACTGTTTCCACCGTCATAATTATATTCAATTGAACCGCCCGTCATTTCGAAAAGGCCATAATTATAAACACCAGCTCCACCGTCATTACCACTTCCATGAACGGTTTGATTATGCCCGATTACACCATCACGCATATAAACTTTTCCAGAACTCTGATTATTTATTCCACCGCCACGCCATGAATAATTATAACTTATACAACCCGACCAGTTAGTTTCTACAAGCTGGGATTTATCAACATCATAATAATAACCAAGATAAACAGATCCAAGATTATAAATTCCGCCGCCATGTTCTGCACAACCGTTCGCAGCATTCACAGAGGCACTTTCTTCCTGAGATGCAATTCCTATTACCGCAGAATCAAAAATATAAACAGTACCTGAATTATAAATTCCACTGCCATAATAACCAATATTTCTATAAATACATGCGCCGGCAGAAAGAGACAAAGTTGCATCTTCAGCAACATTAATACCGCCACCACACTTATTTGTATCATTAGACTGTGATGTACCGTTACCATTTGTGATCAGAAGATTTTCTATAGTAACCGGAACTTTAGTTGAAATTATAAGAACAGTTCCATCACTAGTACCGCTTGCCCCTGAAATTTCTCTTAAACCTCTATTCAACTTATCCTGAGGTTTTCCATCGGCATCAAGCCCGTTATATCCTGTAATCAACAGAGACTTTGCACATTCTGATGTAAGAGTTTCTGGAATTTCAGTTCGACCAAAATCTTTTGCATATCTTCGTTCCCCTGCTTTATTCGTTCCCGTATGAGCTCCTGTAACATCACCAATTATTTTTATAGTCCAGTCAACAGGAGTTGCAAGATTCGTAATTATTTCGCAGGCTTTATCTACAGTTTCCAGTGCATTTTCAGGAGAAAAACCGTTATTTGTATCATCACCAGTCCCACTGACATATAAAACAGCTTCAGTCCATTTTGCATAAAATGTTTTGTTTCCTGTACTTCCAACAGGAATAAGTTCTACAGCAGTTCCCGAAAAATCACTTTCTTCGTACCAGCCGCCAAAGAAACTGCCTTTTTTCTCTAAAACAGGAAGACTTATATCATCAGTTTTTCGGGAATATGAACAGGTTAGGAATTCACTTTGTGCAAGTTCACCTTCGTTCATTTCGTAGGTGATTGTATAGACTTCGTTCAAATCAAGTTCTATTAACGCTGAAGAAACAAAACCGCTTTTTATTCGTACATAATGCTCACAGATATTAAGAGGTTCTTCAATATCAGATGAATAGAATTCAAATTTTACATAATATGTTTGAGATTCAAGCCGCTGTGCATTATCCGTAACATCTCTTACATATTCTACGGATTGAGTTAAGGAAACATCATCAAAAGTCTTTTCTTCTATAGTTTTTGTCTGTTCCGCATCTTTTAAAACTGCAACAACTTTATCACAAATACCATTCCATTTAACAGAAATAGAAAATCCGCCAAAATTTTGTTCAGCCTTAAGAATAAAAGCTACGGCATTAACATGCGATTCCTTTACTTGTGCTGTTACTGTATCTGTAAAAAGAGCCCCTTTATAAAGCCCGGACAAACAGAATTCCCAGTTTCCTGATTGCACAAGTATTTTTTCAGAAGACATTTCTTCAAGATTATTTGCACTTGCAATTGTCTGGAAAGATTTTTCTGCTTCAGATGAATCAGACGTAATTATTCGACCTTTTAAAACAACATCCGTTAACAAATCGATATTCTGCTCAATATCAGAAATTGTTCTGGCATTTTTAGCTGCTTTATCTGTTTTAGCTGCCTTTGCACTTATCTTAATATAAGTCTTTCCATCTGCACTAATTGATTCTTCTGTCAAATTATTTTGTCTTAGATTAAATGTACATGATGATAAAACGATTGAAAAACAAGCAGTAAGTAATGCAATTCTACAAATTATCCTTCTTTGCATACGAAACTCCCTTGATAAGCTACCTTACCAATTCATCTTGCCGCTTTTAAACAAAAAAAGGCAGTTTGCATAGAAAAAATCTTACAAACTGCCTTATAAAATTAAAAATTAACTATGGAAATCTGAACACTGTATGACAGATACGAACCTTCTTTTTGAACAAGAAGCGAGATATCATATTTACCTTTTGCCAAAGTACTCGTATCTATAGTCATCGTTTTTTGCTCACTGTAAAGTTTACCATCAAGCTTCCATTGATAACTGGTACAAACATCTTCTACCGAAAACGTTATAATATTTCCTTCTACGTTTCTTTTTACTTCTATATCATTAAACGTCTCGTTCGCAAAACTAACAGAGGCTTCAACTTCGCCAATTTTATTTCTATCATAATAAATATTAACAACCGTACTTCCATCTGATTTGATTACAGTCTGTTCAAAAGCCTTTGCCGTAAATCCTTCAAATGTTTTTGCTGCAGCTACTGTATTTTCGCCAGCAACTCCCGTTAATGTCTGACGTTCAGTAAGAGATTCGGAATACAAATCATTATCAGTGTTTTGCAGATAGTGGCAAACTACATAATTTCCAGAAACAGCAGGTTTTTCAGAAGTTGGTGTTTCTGAAGCGTCCGTTTTTTCCGAAGAAGCAGGTATCCATTTTGCATACAATGTAACAACAATCTGCTGTTTAGGAATTAAATCTTCCGGATTTATATCGTCTGGAATATCAATATCAATACCACCAGGAATTAAAGAACTAGGATCTAATCCGTCAGGTAACAAAGAACCTGTATCTAAACCGCCAGAAATCAAACTGCCTGTATCGGTTCCGCCAGAAATAAGACTTCCAACATCAATATCTCCGACTACATTACCTGTAGGATTTAACTTATCTTTAGCTAATTCCTCGGTAATTTCCGAAATTGTTTTTTCAATATCATCAGGCACTTTAAATAAATCAATTGAAATTTCAGTTATTTTTTCGCTTAAAAGAGTTACACCATCATCTTCCGAAAGATACCAGCCGTCAAATGTATAACCAGCTTTTACAACATTAGATGCATTAGGAAGAGTAAAGGTCTTTCCAACAGTATAATTTACAGGAGCTTCATATCCTTCTACCCAAGAACCACCATTCAATTGATATTCAATTTTGTAAAGTTTAGACAGTACTTCTTCTGTTTTTTCTTTTTCATCTGTTGAAGTTTCAGTCTCTTTTTCTTTTTCGGTATCTTTTTCTTCAGCAGGCTGCTCTTTTTCAGGTTCTTTTCCTTCAGAAGTCTGTTCTTTTTCAGATTCTTTCTCTGTTTCTTTTTCTTCTGAAGTTTTCTCTTTATCCTTTTCTTCCGCAGGAGTTTCCTGTTCTTTTTCCTTATTATCATCAGGATTCTCTACTTCAGCAGGATCTTTCTGTGATTCAGGTTCTGTTTTTTCAACAACTTTCTTCATTTTAATAGAAAGATCATTGTTGCCTGACAAAACTGTAATTTCACCTGTTGTTCCAGTATAAAATTTTGTAATATTTTCAGAATTTGAAGAATCTCCGTTTGCAACGCTATAAATTACTGCCGAAATTGTAACTTTACTTCCCGTTGGAATAAAATCAAAAACAATACTCTGCCCTTCTGCAAAATCCGCAGTTTTCTGTGCAGTAAAATCGCCTTCCATGTTAAGATCAATTTTTAAAACATTTCCGGCTTCAACAAGTTCCGCTACGGTTCTTGCCGAAGATGATTTTGACATAGAAACATTTAATGAATTAACCATTTCACTTGTAATATCAAAAACGAGTTTTCCATGTCCGTTTGCCTGTGGTAAACAACTTATCAAAGAAAAAGAAAGAATTGTAAATAAGATGAATGACAACACGGCAGGCTTTTCAAAACGATTATTCTTCATAATGAATCCTCCTATAAAATAACTACCGTATAAATAAAATTCGTAATATTCTAATAAAATATTTAGAATAATATTTATGTTACCAATTAAAACCCAATCTGTTGTAAGATTATAGCACAAAAAATTGAATATATGATAGAATAAAATTTGAATAATAAACAACTTTTTTATTCATAAAAGGCTAAATTTCAGCTTTTAAAGGGGCAGTATGGAAAATCCGCAAAAAGTTTTTTATGCAAATCAGGCGGCTTCAATCATAAAAAAATTGCAGCTGCGAAAAATGCAGGGCTATTATTGCGAAGATGTTGAATCCGCAAAAAAGAAACTGGTAGAACTTCTTGGCGAAGGAAAAAAATCTGTAGGTTATGGCGGTTCAATGACTTTAGACCAAAACGGTTTTAAAGATGCAGTAACAGCTGCCGGTCATGAACTGATAATCCGCGAAAACTACAAAACTGACGAAGAAATTAAAGAGTGCAAGGCAAAACTTGTAAATGCCGATGCGTTTTTAATGAGTACAAACGCCATCACTCTGGACGGAGAACTGGTAAATATTGACGGCCGCGGAAACAGGGTAAGTTTTATGATTTACGGTCCGGACTCTGTAATCATCGTTGCAGGCATGAACAAAGTTGCATCAAACGTAGAAGATGCAATAAGAAGAATCAGAAATATTGCTTCTCCGCCAAACTGCAACAGGCTTAACTGCGAAACTCCTTGTGCAAAAACAGGAAAATGCGGAGACTGTATAACAGATTCAATCTGCTGCCAGTTCGTTGTAACAAGAGTTTCAAGAGTAAAAGACAGGATAAAAGTTATTCTGGTCGGCGAATCATTAGGATATTAATTCATTTTTAATAAATTGGAGGAAAAGAAAAAGCAGGATTTTTTCTGTAAAAAGCAAAATCATTTTACGGAATATTAAAATCCGGATGCTTTTTCGATTTTAAGTATGTGTGGAATTGTAGGTTATATTGGTAATAAAAATGCAGCTCCTGTTTTGGTTAAGGCGCTCAAAAAGCTTGAATACCGCGGTTATGATTCTGCGGGAATTGCAGTTTATTCTGGCGAAGAAATTCTTGTAAGAAAAGTTAAGGGTGCACTTTACAAGCTTGCAGAAAACATCACAGGCGAAATTATTCCTGATGGTGCAAAAAATAAGAATTTTTCCGAAAAGGAACTTGAACTGTTCAACAAGACAGATAAATTCGTAAGCGGAAATCTTGGAATTGGTCATACCCGCTGGGCAACTCACGGAGAGCCAAGTGATACGAACAGTCATCCTCATACAAGTATGGACGGTTCAATTTCTATTGTTCACAACGGAATTATCGAAAATTATGCTGATTTAAAGGCAAAACTTCAGGCTCAGGGCGTTGTTTTTAAGTCTCAGACTGATACCGAAGTTGTAGTTCATTTAATCGACAAATATTATAAGGAAGAAAAAGATATTTTTAAGGCAGTTCGCCGTGCAATTCATGTGCTCGAAGGTTCGTATGCGCTTGGCGTTATCTGTAAAGATTATCCAGACAGAATTATTGCGTGCCGTAAAGAAAGTCCGCTCATTGTTGGTGTTGGAAAAGGCGAAAACTTTATTGCTTCTGATGTTCCTGCAATTTTGGAGCATACCCGCGATGTTTACTATCTTGGCGAAAAAGAACTTGTAGTTTTGTATGCTGATCACGTTGATTTGTTCAATTTCGAAGGCGAAAAAATTATTAAGCAGATGAGCCACGTAGAATGGGATATGGATGCTGCAGAAAAAGGCGGATATCCACATTTTATGATTAAGGAAATTCACGAACAGCCAAAAGCCCTTGTTGATACAATGCGTCCAAGAATTATTAAGGATGGAAAAGGCAAACCAACCGACGTTTATTTTGAAGAAAACAAAATGGATGATTCATGGCGAAAGGCTAAACGTGTTGTAATTACTGCCTGTGGAACTGCTTACCATGCCGGAGTTGTTGCAAAATACGCTTTTGAAAAAATTGCCCGCATGAAAGTTGACGTTGATGTTGCAAGTGAATTCCGTTACCGCAATCCTATTTTGGATAAGGACGATATTTTTATAGTTGTAAGTCAGTCTGGAGAAACTGCTGATACTTTGAGTGCACTCCGTCTTGCAAAACAGAACGGACTTAAGGTTGTTGCAATTACAAACTGCGTTGGTTCAACTGTCAGCCGCGAAGCTGATGATGTAATTTATACAATGGCAGGCCCGGAAATTGCAGTTGCTTCTACAAAAGCCTATACAACTCAGGTTTTGTGCATGTATCTTCTTGCAATCAAAGCCGGAAAATTGCGTGGAACTTTAAGCGAAGAAGAAGCAACAAAACTTCTTAGCGAACTTGAATCTATTCCACAGAAAATTCAGCAGATTCTTGACGGAAAAGACGTTATTCAGAAGTTTGCATCGCAACAGTACAATAAAGATAAAATTTTCTATATTGGACGCCAGTTCGACAGTGCAACTTCGCTTGAAAGTGCATTGAAGTTAAAAGAAGTAAGCTACATGCATTCCGAAGCTTTTGCTGCCGGTGAATTAAAACATGGTCCAATTGCTTTGATTGATCCGCAGACTTTGGTTGTTGCAATTGCTTCTAAACCTGATTTGTATGAAAAAATCGGTTCAAACATGGTAGAAGTAAAGAGCCGCGGTGCAACTGTTCTTGTAATCACTCAGAATGGCGACGCATTCAAAGGAAAAACCGACGAAGTTTTTGCAATTCCTGAATGTTCAGAAACTTTGGCAAGCCTTTTGACTGTAATTCCGGCTCAGCTTTTTGCATATTATTGTGCAATTTTACGCGGTTACGATCCTGATAAACCAAGAAATCTTGCAAAATCTGTTACTGTAGAATAAAAAACAGGGCAAATTTAGTATAAAATTATTTAAGTACAAACTGGCGCAAAGGAACGAATCGTGGGGCAAAAACACTTTTTTTGTTGCGCCGCAAAGCGGCATTAAATAGTTTCTTTGCAACAAAAAACGTGTAGCGCATTATTGCGCGATTTTGAACCACGAGCTCGTGACTGGAAGCCAATTTTTGTAATAGTTTTTTATACTATATTTGCCCTGTATCATTTATTCACCATATCATTTATGCACATGGCAAACGCATTATAAACATGAATACACCAAAAGAAAAATGCTACCGGTCGAGGTTCGAATTTCAAAATCGCAGGCTCGCCTGCTACACGCCAGTTTGCCTTGTAACTATATACGTTGCCGCTTTTGCGGCAGCAACCTGGAGTGTTTTTGAAATTCGCTCCTCTCCCTCCCGCATTTTTCTTAGGTAAAGGCATTTAAATAATGTGTTTGCCTA
>CAMOWQ010000002.1 GCA_946628495.1 uncultured Treponema sp.
GACTGGCAGCGATTTTTTGTGTATGCCTGTATTTATAATGCGTTTGCCCTGTCAAATAAGCATTGTATATTTTACTTTTTTTTGCATTCCTATTATAATTTTGTTTATGTCTTATGAAGTTACAGCCACACGGCGCAGACCGCAACGTTTTCAAGATTTAGTTGGTCAGGAATTCGTTGCAGAAACATTACGCAATTCCATAAAATCTGGAAAAATTGCCCATGCATATTTGTTTACAGGGCCTAGAGGATGTGGAAAAACCTCTACCGCCAGAATTCTTGCAAAAGCATTAAACTGTCAGAACGGCCCTACAGAAGAACCTTGCGGACACTGTTCAAACTGTATGGAAATTACAAAAGGTTCCAGCCTTGATGTAATCGAAATAGACGGTGCTTCAAATACAAGCGTAGAAAATATCCGCCAGATAAAAGAAGAAGTAATGTTCCCGCCGAACAACAGTAAATATAAAATTTACATCATCGACGAAGTTCATATGCTTTCTCAGTCTGCCTTTAATGCACTTCTAAAGACAATAGAAGAACCTCCAGAGCACATCATTTTTATTTTTGCTACCACGGAACTTCAGAAAGTACCTGCAACTATAAAATCCCGCTGCCAGCAGTATAATTTCCGTCTGGTTGCAATCGATAAAATCAAGGAATGCCTTGCACAGGCTGCTGCAGAACTTAATATTCAAGCTGATGACGAAGCTCTCTATTGGGTTGCAAGGGAATCTACAGGTTCCATGCGCGATGCATACACACTTTTTGATCAGGTTGTTGCATTCAGCGATGGTCACATAACTTACGAAAAAATCCGCGACAAACTTGGTCTTGTTGGCATTGAACGACTTAACACACTTTTTGAAGCGTGCACTCAAAGCGACACAAACAAAGTACTTCAATTAATAGACGAACTGATTCAAAGCGGCGTTTCTATAGACCTTATTATTTCGAATGCGGCAGATTATCTCCGTTCACTCCTTCTTATAAAAAATGGAGTTACAAAAGAATCGCTGCTTGGTAATTCTTTGGAAAGATACAGTAAAACTGTTTTAGATGCCTGGAATGTCGTACAGATTGAACGGGCATTAAGTCTTTTCCTTCAACTTTTCCGTGATATAAGATATTCACTTTCGCAGAGATATGAACTTGAACTTGCATTCAGCCGTCTTTGCTGGCTTAATCAGTATGTTTCGCCTGCAGATGTAAAAAAGGCAATCGATGCAGCTTCAAGTCTGCTGGCAGGAGCAAAACCAGTAAACACAACCGCAAATGTAATTTCAGGAAATGTCGGCACAAATATTACAGCGGGAATATCGAACAACAATCTGCGAAATGCGGAAGTACCGCAAAATAATGATTCGCAAAATCCGTTGTTTACATTAAAAGTGCGGGAAGACATCGATGATGCTCAAACCGAAGACGGACAGGCAAATCAGGAAGAACAAAACGCCCCTTTTTCTGATGGCGGGTCACTGCCGCCTGAACAAACAGTGAATGATGAACTTCCATCATTAATGCAAATCGGACAGGCAAAGGCAGATAATAATCCGCTTTCAACTGCACAAAAACAGATTTACATTCCACAATCAGAAACCGGTTATACAGCAAACCCAGATGATGAAGACTGGTCGAACACCGAAGTTCCACCAGATGATTCATACTATCCGGAAAATACAGAATTTTCTGAAAAAGAAGCATTAGCATCTTTTGAAAATTCCATGAACGATTTTGGTTATGGAGAAGATTCAAAGCAGCTTGATGAAAAAATAACAACTGCAAACGGTCAGACAATTTCTATTGGACAATTAAGAGGAAACGTTACGGCAACAATTTCTATTAATGATGTAATAACCGCTTCTCTAATTGAACGCACCGGCAAATGGAAAATAAACAATCAAACTGTAGAAACAACGGTTCCTTCTCAATATGAATATTCACTTCTTGAAAAAAAGATTCCAGTTGTTTCAGCAGCTTTGTCTCAGATTATTGGAACTGCAATGACTTTTTCTGTAAGCATTCAGCAGGCAGCAGAAGTTAAAGTTCAGCATGAAGTTCCGCCTATTGTTGAACGAATTGCCGATGTTTTCAAAGGCACAATAGTTACAGGCGCATAAAAGCAGATAAAAAATATATACGACGAAATACGAGGTAAAATATGAATCCATTTGAATTATTAAAAAACACACAGGCATTAAAAGAGCAGAGTGAAAAAATTCAGAACGAACTTGCAAATATTACAGCAGAAGGTTCCAGCGGTGGAAGAATGGTTACTGTAAAAGTAAACGGCCGTTTCGAAATGATTTCTATAAAACTCGATCCTATCTGCGTAGACAACCGCGATGTTCAGATGCTTCAGGATTTAATTGTTGCCGCACACAAAAGCGCAATGGAAAACGTTCAGGAACAGATAAAATCAAAAACATCTTCTTTGCTTGGCGGCATGGATTTATCTCAGTTCGGACTTTAGAAAATGAATACCTTTGATGAACTTACGAACAATTTTTCACGACTCCCAGGAATCGGCAAGAAGAGTGCCGTGCGTATTGTAAACTGGCTCTTGAATCAGGATAAGATGTATGTAAAAAAATTTGCATCAAACCTGAACAACCTGCAGGACAAAGTTTTTCCGTGCCCGATATGCGGAATGTGGACGGAAACTGATCCATGCCCTATTTGTTCCAACGAACTGCGCGACAAAAGCCTGATATGCGTTGTAGAACAATCACAGGATGTAACAACGTTCGAAAATTTCGGTGAATTCAAAGGTTTATATCATATTCTGGGCGGACTTATCAAACCGCTGGAAGGCATAGGGCCTGGACAGCTTTCTATAAATTCCCTGCTGCAAAGAATCAAAGAAAACAACGTTACAGAAGTAATCATTGCAACAAATCCGACCGTCGAAGGTGATACAACCGCCCTTTATCTGAATAAAGTCATTACCGAGTTACAGATGCCGGTTCCTGTAAAAGTAACAAGGCTTGCAACAGGAATTCCTGTTGGCGGTGATTTGGAATATTTAGACCGAAGAACTCTTTCTTTAAGTTTCCGCGGACGCACAACATTTTAAACTGTTTCAGCACTCACAAAAACATATCATCAATCTTCCCTATGGCGTTAAGCATATTTCTATTGTAGATTGTTAGATATGAAAATAACAAATTTAGACTCTTCAAACGAGCTGTATTTTATTTATGACAAATCGGTTTTTTCCGGTGTTAAAAAAATTGCGGAAAAAGTAGCACAAGATATAGAGAGGGTTTTTGACTTTAAGCCGGAGTTTGCAGACTGCCTTTGTGACGTAAAAGAACATGCAGTTATTTTTGGAACCGTTGGCAAAAGTGATATTCTTGATAATCTTGAAAAATCTGGCAAAATCAAACTTGACGAAATAAGGGGCAAAAACGAAGTATACGGATTTTTTGTTCTCGACGAAGTGATTGTAATTGCCGGAAGCGATAAACGCGGAACAATTTACGGTCTTTTCCATCTTTCTGAATTGATCGGAGTTTCTCCACTTGTAAATTGGGCAAACATTCAGCCAAAAAAATTAAATGAATTCGACTTTACAAACGAGCACACATTTATTTCTAAAACTCCATCAGTACGATTCCGCGGCTTTTTTATTAATGATGAATGGCCTGCATTCGGAAACTGGTGCAACAAACGTTTTGGCGGCTTTAATACAAAATGCTACGAAAACATTTTTGAACTTCTGCTTCGTCTTAAAGGAAACTACCTTTGGCCGGCAATGTGGTCAAGCCGCTTTAGTGACGATGGTCCAGGCCTTGCAAATGCAGAACTTGCAGATGAACTTGGCGTAATTATGGGTGCAAGCCATCACGAACCATGCTGCAGGGCAGGCGAGGAATACAGACATTTAAGAGGACCTGATTCTATTTACGGCGATGCCTGGAATTTCCGTTCGAACCGCGATGGAATCACAAAATTCTGGGAAGACGGTCTTAAACGCAACGGCAAATTTGAAAATGTAATTACCGTTGGTATGCGTGGCGAAGCCGATACTGCAATCCTTAAAAATGCAACTTTAAAAGACAACATTGAACTTTTACGAGACGTACTTAAAGTTCAGAACGATTTAATCAAAAAGTATGTAAATCCAGATCTTACAAAAGTTCCGCGAATGCTTGCACTTTATAAAGAAGTTGAACCGTATTTTTATGGCGATGAAAAAACACCTGGTCTTATGGACAGTCCTGAACTTGAAGGTGTAACCCTCATGCTTTGTGATGATAATCACGGAAACCTGCGTACAGTTCCAACAGAAAAGATGAGAAATCATAACGGTGGTTACGGAATGTACTATCATTTTGATTATCACGGTTCGCCTTTTTCTTATGAATGGATAAACACCTCTTATCTTCCAAAAGTTAAGGAACAGATGACAGCTGCCTATGATTTTGGAATCCGCGATTTGTGGATTGTAAACGTTGGTGATGTTGCAACAAATGAATTTCCGCTGTCTTATTTCCTTGATTTGGCTTACGATTACGAAAAATTCAGCGACCTTGAATATACTACAAGAAAATACACAGCTGAATGGGTAAAACGCCAGTTCAACAGACTTACAGACGAACAGCAGAAAAAAATTGAATACATTCTTAACGGTTACACAAAACTTGCGCATCTTCGCCGAACAGAATGTATCTGGCCGGAAACTTATCATCCTGTTAATTTTAATGAAAGCGACATTATTCTTGAAAAAGCAGAAGACATCATAAAAACTGCCGAAGAACTGCGCAGCCAGATTTCCAGCGAAGATTTACCGGGATTCTATGCTCAGGTTTACTATCCTGCAATGGGAAACATGAATGTACTTAAAATGCAGCTTCTTACAGGAAAAAATCACTGGTTCGGTACAAAAAACCTTTATGTATCAAAAATCTATGCACAGAAAGTTCGCGAATGCCTTGAATTCGACAAAAAACTTGTTGATGAATACGACAAAATTGACAACGGACGCTGGTACGCAATGGGCTGGTCGGAACATTTCGGCTTTACACATTGGAACGAAGAAGAAAATCAGTATCCTGTACTTGTAGAAACAACGCCTGTTCGCAAACGACGAATGATTGCCTGGGTAGACGGTAACGAAATTGCAACAAGCGGTCTTGACTGGTGCCGTATACCGCTTTTTGTAGATGCATTTAAAAATCCAGAAGCGACGGAAGCGAAAATTAAAATTGCACACTGCATAGAAGAAACTGTTCCTTACGAACTTAGTTTTGACGGCGAAGATTTTAAGAATGCTGATACAACATGGCTTTCTACAGAAGTTTCACATGACAAAGAACTTCTTATAGACACAGTTACCTTAAAAATTGACCGAAAAAAACTTACAGCAGTTTCCGAAAAAAATGCAATCATGAAAATTCAGGGTAACGACGGACGCGGCGGAAGAATTCTTGTAATTGTAAAGATTGACGCTGATGTACCTGACTGCAATTTTGAAAAAGGCACGTTCATTCAGACAAAGCCTTACATTGCTATAGAAGCGGAACATTTTGCAAGATGCACGGACGGTAAGAGTTGCGACGGTAAAAACGCATCATTCAAAGTTCTGGAAGGTTACGGAAAAACCCTTTCGGCAGTTAAGGCATATCCTGTTATCGAATACTTTGACCCGAAAAAAGCTGCACCGTCAGTTGAGTATGATTTTACGGTTACAGAAGACGGCACATATAATTTCTATTATTATATGAATCCTTCAAATCCTGCCACAAAAGACAACAACTACAAATTTGCAGCCGGAGTAAACGGTTCTGTAAAAACTTTGGACATTGTTTCAAAAGATTTTGCAGTTGGTGATAATCAGGAACCTTGGGGAACAGACGTAACAAACAACATAAGGATTGTAACAACATCTGCTGAATGCAAAAAAGGAAAGAACACGCTTAAAGTTTATGCCGTAACTCCAAATCTTGTTCTGGAAAAGATTGTAATTGCAAAAGAAAATACAATCATTCCAGAATCTTATTTAGGACCGGCAGAAACTTATTTTGTAAAATAAAGTGAGTTTTTGTTTTCTAACTCAATACCGAGTTCCGAAAGTGATGCATAATAACCCGGAAAGCTTTTGCTAACGGCATGTGCATCATCAACGGAACCGCCGGTAACTGTAAGAAGGGTTGCAAGGGCCATTACAATACGATGGTCATTGTAACCCTTTACTGTCTGTGCCGGTGCATGAAGTTCACCTTTTTTAATCACAATTTTATTTTCGGACCATTCAGTTTGAATACCGAATTTTTCCAATTCAGCACACATTATTTTACCGCGGTCGCTTTCTTTTATTGCAAGACGCTTTGTACCTGTAAATACAGCGCCATTATGAACTGCCGCTAAAGCAAAAAGAACAGGACCTAAATCAGGACAGTCGGAAATATCAAGTTCCGAGCATCCATCACAAAGACGCGGAAACATTTCTTTGTAAACCTTGTCGCCCTGAAGACTATTTTCACTCAAACCTTCAACCTGAACATTTCCACCGATATAATTAAATACATCAAGGAAAGCCGCATTTGAATAATCACCTTCTACGCTGACTTTACACGGCTTATACTTTTGTCCGCCCGGAATATAAAGCGTTTCGGAATCTTTCCATTCAGCTTTTACACCATAAATAGACAATGCCTGTAATGTAAGGTTGATGTATGGTCTGCTTTCAACAGGCGGTTCAAGAACAATAAGGCTGTCTTTAGCCATAAGAGGCAGAACAAACAAAAGCCCCGTAATAAACTGACTGCTTATATTGCCTTTTAAGTGAAATTCACCGGCATTTAAGGCATTCTGTTCTGTGGTTTCAACACAAATATTATTTTCAGTTTTTAAGGTGATGCCGCGTTCCCTACAAATTTCTTCGTATATCGTAAGAGGCCGAGACATCAATACCTGACTGCCGCTGTAAAAAGCCTGTCTGCAGAATGCCAGTCCAAACGGAATAAAAAAGCGCAAAGTACTTCCACTTTCGCGGCAATCAAAATGAACTGCATCTTCAAAACGCGACAAATGCTTACCGGAAATGCGTACCTTGTTACCGTCAATCTGCGAGTCTATACCCATTGCTTTAAGGCAATCTAAAGTTGCCAGTATATCCTGAGAAAAATCCACATTAGAAACTTCGCTTTCGCCTTCTGCAAGTGCCGCGCAAATGAGCATGCGGTGGGCCATGCTTTTTGAAGGTGGAGCAGAAATTTTACCGCATGCCTTCCCCGGTTTTATAATTGCAACATCATCATCACCGCTAAAATCAAGAATAATATTGCGTGCCATTAAAGAAAGTTCTTCTTTACCTTTTACAGTTACATCTGCAGCCGCCTTATACAAAGGATAACGGAATTCGTAGAGTGCCTTAATTTTTTCAATATTGTCGGCAGTTGGACGGTCACCTGTTGGAATAAGCTGTTCAAGCGGAGTGTCTATAAAATAAATTCTGCCGTTCATGCGGAGATTACGGACATTTTCCGGTTTTAGAATTGCACCGCCGCCTGTTGCAATAATGCAGCCTGTTTTACTGGAAAGTTCTTTTATAACCTGCGATTCAACATTACGGAAATAAGGTTCTCCGTCTTTTGCAAAAATTTCGGTGATTTCGCGTCCTTCTTTTTTAACAATCTCTGCATCGCAATCAATAAATTCGCGGTTAAGATAACGTGCAAGCTGTTTGCCTACCGTCGATTTTCCAGATGCAGGCATTCCAACAAGAACAATATTCTGCTTGCGCGCTAAAATTGTCTTAAAAATCCTGTCTGCTTTTTGAACATCAACAGCTTTTCCAAAAAAGAATTCAGCAGCTTTTACGGCCTGCATTACAAGCATGTAAAGTCCGCCATCTGCCTTTAAACCGCGCGATTTTGCATCAAGAACAAGATTCGTACAATTTGGATTATAAATTGCATCTACAACACATTCCAGATTTGAAAAACCATCAAGTTTTATCGGGCATGCATCGGCTTTAGGAAACATTCCACAAGGAGTTGTATTTATAATAATTTGAGTCTGCGTTCTTTGGAGTGCCTCTTCATAAGTAATTACCTTAACAGAATCATTGTCAGTGTTTTCTGGTTTGCGGCTTACTTTTACCACAGAGGAAGCGCCAAGGCTTTCTACCAATGCAGCGGCAGTTTTGCTTGTACCGCCCGTACCAAGAATTAGCACATTTTTTCCTTTTACATCAACGTCAAGTTTTTGTAAAAGAGATTTCATTCCATAAAAATCTGTATTATAACCGTACAGTTTTCCATTTTTATTAACGACAGTATTTACAGCACCAATGCGTTCAGCAGCTTCGTCTATTTCATCAAGATAAGGAATTACCGTCTGCTTATAAGGAATAGTTACGTTAATTCCGCAAAAATCACGGGCTTTCATAAATGCATCTACATCACAAGGTGCAATTTCTTTTATTTCGTATTCATAGTTACCAATAAGATTGTGGATATCTTTTGAAAAACTATGTCCAAGATGTTCGCCTATTAATCCGTACTCCATAATCTTACTCAGCCTCCATAAACCAGTCTGTACCGTAACGTCCCGCAAGAGCATCGTAAATAACAAGAGCTGCAACACTGTCTACAACTACGCGTGCCCTGTGTATGATTGCAGGATCGTGTCTTCCCTGAATAACGAGTTTTGCATCCTGCATTTTATTCATATCGATAGTATTCTGTTCTTTATAAATAGAAGGTGTTGGTTTTACGGCACATCTGAACGTTATTGGCATTCCGTTAGAAATTCCACCGTTTATGCCACCGTTATTATTGGTTTTTGTAACAACCTTGCCGTTTTCCATATAAAAAGCATCGTTATACTGGCTGCCAAAACCGCAAACCATATCAAAACCTGCGCCAAACTGAACGCCTTTTATTGCAGGAATACTGAACAACGCATAAGAAAGAACACTTTCCAGAGTGCCGAACCATGGTTCACCAACGCCCGCAGGCATTCCGACAACAGCAGTTTCTAAAACGCCACCAACGCTGTCACCGTCTGCGGCAACTTTTTCTGCAAAAGCTTTCATTTCCGATGCCTTTGATTCATCCAGAACTGCAAATTCCATATTGCCAAGAGCCGTAATATCTTTTGAATAATCGTCAAAATCTCTGTCCTGAATGCCGCCAAGATTTTTTATGTGAGTGCCGATTGTAATGCCTTTTTTAGCAAGTGCCGGAATTACAACACCGCCTGCCGCAACTAAAGCCGCAGTAATTCTTCCGCTAAAATGCCCGCCACCTCTATAATCCTGAAATCCATGATATTTTATGTTTGCCGTATAATCTGCATGCCCCGGACGAGCAAGCATTGCAGTTTTTTCGTAATCTTTACTATGCTGTACCTGATTTGGAATAAGAATTGTAAGCGGAGTACCAGTTGTTTTTTCGTTGAAAGAACCACTCGCAATAATATATTCGTCTTTTTCAACGCGGGCAGTAGATATTTTTCCAGAAGGACGGCGTAACGACAGCTGATGATTGATAAAATCTGAATCAACTTTCAGTCCTGGAGCAAGACCGTCAAGCACAACGCCGATATAAGAACCGTGACTTTCGCCAAAAAGTGTTACTGTAAGATTTTCTCCAATTGAATTCTTCATTTTTAACTCCGTATGTTTTGGATTTTTAGATTATTGAGGACTCTGAGAATCAGCTGATACGGCTGCATCGATTCTGTTCTGTTCATATTCTTTTGAAATATCCATCATGCCATGAATGAATTTTACATAGTATGATTTAAAGGCAGGATTTTTTATATATGCGGTACATCGCTCTACAACCTGATTTTCGCGCGAAGAATCAAAAACCGGCATATTATTCTTTTTTTTATAATCTGCAATCTGCACTACAAGATTCATGCGTTTTTCAAAAAGTTCCGCCATCATCTTGTCTACTTTATTTATTTCTTCCCTTGCCTGTTCAAGTTTTGTCATATAATCTCCATGAAATCAAGTGATTTTACTTTCTAAGAACAGAAACTTCAATAACACCTTCGAATTTTGCAATTTTTTCTGTAAGGCCAATTAAATCCAAAGCATCGGGAGTTTTTACGCTGTAAGTCAGTGAAGTAACTTTATCAGGGATTGAACTTGAAATATCCAGATCATGAACGATTATTCCGTATTCCGAAAGCGTTTTTCGCAATGCAAGCTCATCAATTTTGTAAAGATTTTCAGGATTATGGAAATCAATCCGTATAAATTTGCGTTTTTCGGCAGGAAAAAATCTATGTTCAAGTTTGCCCATTACATAAACAAATGTAAGGCTTATTATAAGCGTAATGATTGCAGGAATATAAAGGCCTACACCACAAGCAAGTCCCACTGCCGCAACCGTAAAAATGATTGCCGATGAAGTAAGCCCCCTGATATTCATGCCCTGATGAAAAATTGCACCGGCTCCAAGAAAACCGATGCCTGTTACAACTGCAGCTATAACACGTCCAGGATCTCCGTTTACCGGTGAATTAGAAGCAACGTACACCGAAAGAATGCCAAGCAGACAGGAAGAAACGCACAGCAAAATCAAAGTGCGCAAACCTACAGTATGATGCCTGATTTTTCTTTCAAGACCAAAACAGAAACCACATACAAGGCTTACTAAAAGCCGCAAAAGGTAATCGTAATATATATTAGAAAAAAAAGTCATAGGCTCATTCCGTTTATTTCAGTTTGATTTTTAAGCCGGCTCAAAAAATGGAAGTTATTAGAGCCGGTTTTTTATTTTATTTGAACAGAGAAAATCCTGTAGAAAGTTTTGCACCAACTTTATTCCAGGAAGTTGCCTGTTTTACACCGTATTTCAGTTTAGGCTCTTTTAAAGCATCAAAACTGCTTATCATCCAGCGGGCAATTTCCTGCTCATTCTTATAAAGTTCGTTTGTTGCGTTACATTGAGCAAGGAAAACTGTACACAACTGAGAATCTCCATAAAATGCCGCAATGTTTTCTGCAAGGGCAATAAAGGCACATTCCGAAGAAATAACAATATTGCTTGCAGGCATGATACTTGTATTTTTATAAGAATAAGTGTGAATCATATCATATTTTGAAGGACACGAACGTACCAAAAAAGACAACGCCGTCTTTTCCTGCCTCTGATTCAATCTGAACAAGAATTCATTTATAAAAAGCTGATATCCGCTTATCATCATGTCTACCGCAGCAGAAACATTTTCCGTTTTATCTGTATCAAATTTTGCGGCATAAGCAGGAGCATCAAAATAAACAATAACTTCGTTTATATCCTGAATTTTTGTTTCGGCTTTTATTATAAGGGAACGGGCAGAAATTGCAGAACTTCTGTTCCAGCTTGTAGAATAAATTTCCTCTGCTTCAAAATTAGAAACATTAGAATCAGGCTTGCTTGCAACAAAAACCTTCCTGCCGGAATTAGCAAAAACTTCTGCAAATTCAAGACTGTCCGGCAAATCTTTTCCAATAATTAATGTATTTGACATAGTTACAATTATAACAAAGTCTAGTACCACATTCTAGAGTATTATGGTATAATAATTATTATGAAAGTTTGGATAAAATATTTAATCGGAATTGCACTTGGAATTTTGAGCTCACTGATTCTCCCTATACAAAATCCTGTATGCGCCAGTGCCTTAGCATTTCTTACAAATCTGTTCATCAGATTCGGACGTTATATAGTCATACCTTTAATTTTCTTTACAGGAATCGTTTCAATAAACAAATTAAGAACTTCAAAACTTCTTGTAAAAACAACATTATGGACTTTTACACTTATAATTCTTTCTTCTTTGCTTCTTACATTAATAGGTTTAATTTCCATCGTACTTATAAAATTGCCGCGTATTCCAATTACAGCAGACACAATCGCCGAAGTTCCAGGAATTGATGTAAAAAATCTTGTACTTTCACTTTTTCCTGATTCCGCATTTGCTGCCTTACACGAAGGTTCATTTCTTTTAACTTCATGCCTTTTTGCAGCGGCAATAGGTTGGGCAAGTGCTTCAGATTTTACTGCTTACAGACCTGTTTTTTCACTGGTAAATTCATTTTCAAAACTTTTTTATAATATTGCAGCATTCTTTACAGAAATTATGTCTGTTTGTGTAATTGCAATTATGTGCAATAAAATGATTTCGTTCAGAAACACACTTTCGACAGGAATCTATACACCAATTATCATAATGCTTTTTGTAGATTTCTTAATCGTTACAGGTATAATTTATCCTCTTATCCTAAAATTCCTTTGCCACGATCCGCATCCATACCGTGTAATATTTGCAAGCCTTGCACCAATCATGCTTGCATTCGTTGGCGGTGATGCAAACCTGAGCATTCCGCTGAACATAAGGCACGGTAAAGAAAGCCTTGGAATCCGCAGACGCATAAACGGTTTTACATTCCCGTTATTTTCTATATTTGCACGCGGTGGTTCTGCTCTTGTAAGCGTAATATGTTTTATCGTAATCTGGAGATCTTATTCTACGCTTACAATTCCTTTTTATGATATACTATGGATTGCAGGCCTTTCGTTTGGACTATCATTCTTACTGGGAGGCATTCCTTCTGGCGGAACATACATTCTGTTAACAATTCTCTGTTCTCGATATGGACGCGGATTTGAAAACAGTTTTCTTATGCTTGAACCAGCTTCTATAATCATCTGTTCGTTTGCAACAATGTTTGATTGTGTAACAACAATGGTTGGAAGTTATATCGTAGCGGTAAAAACAAAAATGATTGAACATTATTCAATTACACACTTTATTTAATAAATAGATTATTTTTCAGGAGAGAACTGGAGTTTAGTTTTTGATTAGAAATCTTTAAGAGTGGATTACCAAAATATAATATTCTGTTATAATTAAAAAAGTGGAGGATTTTAGTGGCTATTACGCTGAATGAGATTGCAACAGGTCGCAAAACATTTTTTATTGCACCAGATACAAGTCTTATGCCTGAATCTTTTCTGGAAGATTTTTTTGCATTAGGATATGAATGCTACTATATCGAAAATGACAAAAAAATAAATCTTAGAAAGAAACTCGATGTATTGATTTCGCTTTTTCATGATGTAATTATCTTTTTTAATATCGACGCAGAAATTAACGGTATTGACGAATGGACTGTATTCATTAGAAATCTTATTGACTCATATAATAATCAGGCTGAAATCGGAATTTTGTATACAAAGCGTCAGAACAAAAACGACAGAATAATGCTCGAAAGAAAATACCTCTACGAAATGGGTCTTAGCTGCGGTTGTATTCAGCTTGAACATCAGAAAAAGAATAACTTTGAAATTATAGAAAAAATTCTTTATATGAATCAGGCACAGGGTAGGCGTAAAACAATTCGTGCAATCTGTCCTAAATCCTGCACTTTTAGTTTTACAATTGACGAACGCAACTACAGCGGCAATCTTCAGGATATAAGCCTTTCGCATTTTTCGTTTACATGTCCAGAAGGATATTTTAACTCGCAGATGTACGAAAAAATCGAAGACATTCATTTTAACATCAAAGGATATATTTTCCGTTCAAGTGCTATCCTTATTATGAAACGTAATTTGAATTTTGAAACACTTTATATCATGGCATTTTTATCTTCTACAGGTACAAACGGTCTTGATGAACGCATTAGAGTCCAGCTTATTCCAAATATCTATCAATTGATGTCTACGAATTTTAAAACAATGATGAATCAGGTTTATGCAAAAATGGGACTTGGCGTAACAAACACTTCTCATATAGAAATTGCAGACTCAACCGAAGACGATTTTTCGTGATGATTTTTGCATTTTAGCAGCTTATTTTATATTTACAGTTCCTTTGTTTTTCCTTAAAATGACAAAACTATGGAATTTACACAAGAATCAATTGACGCACTCGTTGTTAACGAAGTGGAAATCATGAAAAAAATTGCCACAGAATTGAATATTCGCGTGGCACAAGTCAGTGCAGTTATCAGCCTTATTGAAGAAGGTTGTACAATTGCCTTTATCAGCCGATACCGAAAAGATAAAACAGACAATCTTGATGAAGTTCAGGTTCGTGACTGCGACCATCTTTTCAAATCATATAAGAATCTTGAAGAACGTCGACTGGAAATTGTAAAAGGCGTTTTTGCTCAGGGAAAACTTACAGAAAGCCTTTACAATGCTATTATGTCTGCCACAACTCTTACAGCTCTTGAAGATTTGTGGGCACCATTCAAGAAAAAGAAGAAGACACGCGGTATGGTCGCTGCAGAAAAAGGTCTTGAACCGCTTGCAGATGCAATGCTCACAATGAATGATGCAGACATCGAAAAAGAAGCAGAAAAATACATCAAAACAGACAACGAAGATTCTGCCCTGAATGTTGAAACAGCAGCCGAAGCTCTTGCTGGTGCGCAGGATATTATTGCAGAACGCGTTAGTCAGGATACAGCAAACCGCGAATCTGTTCATAAGCTTTATATTCAGGACGGATTTATTGTTACAAAAGGTATTGTTCCAGACGGACAGGATGAAGAAACTGCACAGAAAACTTCTACTTACCAGATGTACTGGGATTATAAAGAACCTTTAAGTCAGGTAAAACCACACAGAATTCTTGCCATTAACCGTGGTGAACGCGAAGGAGCTCTTGAAGTTACAATCGATGTAAATGTTGATTCTGCTGTTGAAATGCTTCAGAAAAAAGCTGTAATCAATAATAACTATCATAAAGATGCAATCGAAGACGGTGTTGTAAGACTTCTTTCACCGGCAGTTGTTAGAGAAATCCGCAGCGACGAAGCTGATTCTGCAGATGCACATGGAATTGGTGTATTCAGCGAAAACCTTAAAAACCTTTTGATGACACAGCCAATTAAAGGAAGCCGCGTTCTTGGTGTTGACCCTGGATACAGAAACGGAACAAAATGTGCCGCTTTGGACGAAACAGGAAAATATCTTGGATTCTTTAAGATTTTCCAGGAACAGGATCCAAAAGGCGCATACGACGCAATTAACGATGCAATTGATAAATATGACATTCAGGTTCTTGCAGTTGGAAACGGAACAGGAAGTCAGGAAGTTCAGGCAATTGTAAGCAAGGTAATCAGCGAAAACTATGCAGACTCTGATGTAAAATACACTGTAGTTGATGAATCTGGTGCTTCTGTTTATTCAGCAAGCCCTGTTGCTACCGAAGAATTCCCTGATTTGGACGTTATGATTCGTGGTGCAATCTCTATGGGACGCCGTTTGCAGGATCCGCTTGCAGAACTTGTTAAAATTGACCCTAAAGCTATTGGTGTTGGTCTTTATCAGCATGATGTAAATCAGAAGAAACTTGCAGAACAGCTTGATGAAGTTGTAAGTTCTGTTGTAAACAACGTTGGTGTAAACCTTAACACCGCTTCTTACATGCTTTTGAAATATGTTTCTGGTATTAATATTTCTACTGCAAAAAAGATTGTTGCATATCGCGATGCCAACGGAAAAATTACAAGCCGCGAAGATTTAAAGAAAGTTCCTGGACTTGGACCAAAGGCATTTGAACAGTGCGCAGGATTCCTTAAAATTGCAGAAAGCTCTGACCCTCTTGATAACACATGGGTTCATCCGGAAAATTATGATACAGCACGCGAAGTTCTGCCATTAATTCAGAAAGGTGAAAAAATTTCTGCTGATATGATTAAACAGCTTGCCGAAAAATACAATCTTGGTGAAACTACCGTTCGTGATATTGTAGACGAACTTCAGAAACCAAACCGCGACCCACGCGACGGCTACCCGGCTCCAATCATGCAGAAAGGCGTACTTCAGTTTGAAGACCTTAAAGAAGGCATGAAAGTTACAGGTAAAATTAAAAACGTTGTAGACTTTGGTGCATTCGTTGATATCGGTTTGCACGAAACTGGTTTGGTACACCTTAGCGAAATGAGCGACAACTATGTTGAAAATCCAATGGATGTTGTAAAAGTTGGCGATGTATTCGAATTTACTATCATCCAGCTTGATGTAGACAGAAGAAGAATAGGTCTTTCGCTTAAATCTGATGCAGCTAGCAGAATTGGAAGCATTGCAAAACCAGGTGCAAAATCTGAAAACGGAGAAGGCAGCGGAAAGAAACGCGTTGTTGTAGTAAAGAAGGGAAGTTCTTCCAGCAACCGCAGCGGCGACTTTAACAAAAACCGCAGCAACGATAACCGTTCAAGAAATCAGAATTCTGGTTCTGATGATGGAATGAGTTACAATCCGTTTGCAGCATTCTTTAATAAATAAAAAATCAAATTATAAACAATCCAGCTGCGCCGAGCGTGAAACCGCGCCGGAGGCGGCCACTAGAGCGAGCAGCGTTTACGATGGTTGAGCATGGCGAAACTGTCGTAAACGCTGCGAGTGAAGCGGCTGAGGGTTACCGAACGGTGGAAGGCGAGTTGGTAGAGGGACTGCGCCATAATTCCTGCCGGCGTTTTTCGTCTAAAGCAATCCATTCTTTTAAAGAAAGCGGTGTATAATCGCTGAACATACAGAAACAATTTATTAAATTGCACGGAATTTTACGTTCGCGGCCTTTTGAATCGATAACCTGAGTTTCGCGGGTTTGACGGATATAGCTGTTTATGCAAGTTTCATCGTGCGTATTGTGAACATGCCCGTAAAGCATATAAGTTTGTGGAGAACCGTCGCTTTTCAGCTGATACTGATGGTTATAGCATAAAATAGGGTAGTGACTTGCAACTACAGTGCGCCCGTGGTCGTCGAATTCGGCATAAGGCTTTACCCATTCAAAGCGGTTCATATCTACACCAGATTTATTAAGCCATACATAATCGTGATTGCCTTCTATAAGACAGATTTTTCCTTTTAGCTGATGTAAAATGCGGTTTACCTGCTCGGGTTCTTTTGAACCGATAAAATCGCCAAGAACTATTACGATATCTCCGCCGCGTATTTTATTGTTCCAGCGTTCTATCATATAACGGTTCATTTCGTCGCCGCTTGGAAAATTCCGTTTGTCGTGTTTTTCTATTAATGTATCTTGAAAAAAATGAAGGTCAGCAATGTACAATTTCATAAAATGAATATCGGTGGCAAGTGTGGGCGACGTTAAGTATTTTCGATTTTAAGGAAGATTTTTTTTGCAATGCCGCTTATCGTAAGAATAATGAATTCGGGGCCGAATAGTATGCCTGCAATCTGTGTCCAGCGGTTGAACATTATAATAAGCACTTCGAGAGCAACAAGAGCAAGAATAAGAACGGAACGGCCAAAATACTGCATGAAAATTCCAAACGAATTGCGAACGGTATTTTTTAAGGTGTTTTCGTAACGTGCAAGCAATGGATATGCATACAACGAAAGGCTTGCGAAAACCGCAGTAACGACTATGCATCCTATTAGTGCCAGTGTGTTTACATCGTCGGCCTTTAAGCAAACCTGCCAGGCAAGAAACAGAAGATAGATTACCGGCATGGAAATGCACCAGAGGATTGTTCCCTGCTTAAAATTGTCGCGGAAGGCCTTAAAAAAGGATTTTGCAATATAACCTTCTTCGTCATCAACCATTTTTAACGATACATAAAACGCTGCACAAGTTGAAGCGCCGATTGTTATGATTGGAAGGCTGCATAATATCCATAAAAGATTCAGGACAAAAACATCTGCCGCCTTGCTTACGAATTTAAAGAATTTACTGTCGATACTAAAAAATGCCATACTTTTCTAATAATAAACTAAAACAAAACTCCCCGGCAATATCAAATTCCTTATAAAAATCTGATATAACCGGGGAAGTTCTAAATTGATTTAAGGTTGGCTCGAAAAACTTATGTTTTAACCTTACGTTCCAAACTTACGTTCCAAAGCCAGCCTTAATTTTTCAAAACTACTGTCTTGCGAGTTTTTCTGCTGCAGCACGTTTTTCTGCCTGCTTGCGGGTATGAGCACAACATTCTTCATAACCGTAAGATTTTGCATCAGAAATCATCTTCTTAACAATTGTATCGAATTCTGCATCTGACTTAGCATAGATTGCATTCCATGTTTCTGTTCTGATACATTCAGCAACCTGATTCCATTTCATTGTAAGTTCGTCTGGTACACCTGCACCTGTGTACAATGAACCTGGAGCTACACGATATGTTGTTTTCTGAAGATATTTGTCTGGAGTTGCAGCTTTTGCCCAATCACGCCAGTGCTGTTCGATATCGCTCTTAGCTGGAAGCTGTTCTGAATCCCAGTTGCTCTTGTTGTATGTTTCGCCGTTTGTTAAAGGATTGAGAGCGTCTGCACACCAAGTAATGTTGTTAATCTGGAATGAACCGTCAGAGAATGTTCCTGAATATGGAGCCGGCATGTTTGTTTTTGCATCTGCAGAAGTTTTCTTTCCGAGTTCTGTAAAATATGTTTTGCCGTTCTTGATATCCCAGGTAACACCGCGTGGACCATACTGAGTTGTCATGTATCCTTCTGGAGTACAGAACCAGTTGATGATTGCCATACAAAGTTCTGGGTAAGCTGTTTTAGAACCGATTGTCCAAAGTCTGTTTCCACCGTAAACGCTCTGACCATAAACGATTGTATGAGCATTTTCTGGGCAAACCGGGTACATTGCCTTGCCAGCTTTAACATGAGCGTCAGAGTTGTAAGTTCCAGATGCCATCCAGTTAAAGATGTTCCAGAAAGCTGTACCGTTCTGATAGTCTTCTGACATACCATCATATTTCTGTGTCATTGAGTCTGGATCTACAAGACCTTTCTGATTAAGTTTGTTGATGAATTTGAGTGTGTACATGTAAGGACCATCTGGATCAAGACAATCATAGAATTTGCCTGTATCTGGGTCGAAAAGACCAAAGTCGAATTCATCATATCCGAAATATGCTGTTGCAAGTGATTTTACGAACATTACCATGTTTCCGTCCCAGTCGTTGAACAAAGAAACACCGTATGTTGGATTTCCATTATCATCTTTAGGACATATTTCCTTCATTTTTGCGAGTACGTCAATCAAATCATAAAGATCTTTTACACGTGGCTTACCGATTTTTTCGTACAAGTCAAAACGCAAATCCCATGTATAGAAGAATCCCTGAATATCTTTTGCTGATGTAGAAACTCCGTGACCAAATCCGTGAAGTTTGTTATCAGGTGAATCCATTTTCTTGTTCTTGCTCAATGCAAGTTTCATGTTGGAATACATGTAAGGACCATACTTTTTAATAAGGTCGTCTTCTTCCCAGTCGAGGAGCAAACCTTTTTTACATGCCTGAGCATATTTGTCAGTATTGTCGCCCCAAACAACGATGTCTCCAAGGTTGCCTGCTTCCATTCTTGTCTGATATGCACCACCAGTTTCTGGAATGATGTTAATCTTTACGTTGAATTTCTCCAGCATAACATCTGCAAACCAACCTGTCTGCAAACCTGAATAGTTTGCAAGCTGTGAATAAACATCAAGAGTTACAGTCTTCTTAGGCTTAATTTTCTTGATGTTTCCTTCGGATTTTGGAGCCGCAAAGGCAGCGCTTGAAATAAGAGCTGCACAAACGATAGCTCCCAAAACTTTTACTCGTTTCATTTTTTCCTCCTAACGAAACTTTAATATAATTCTCTAGCCTTTTACGGCACCGAGCATAAGACCTTTTACAAAATACTTCTGCATGAACGGATAAACACACAAAATAGGAATTGCAGTTACCATCGCAACAGTGTATTTAATTGTTGTTGTATTCAATAATTCCTGACGCTGAGCTTCGGTAAGACCTGTTGTTGAAGTAGACATGGAAGCGGCAAGATTTGAAGACTGATTCAAATACATATAAAGTCGTTCCTGCAAAGTTTTAAGATGAGGTGCACCAGACATCAAAATAAGGGAATCCTGAAATGAATTCCAATGTCCTACTGCTGTCCAGATTGCAATTGTTGCAAGAATCGGTTTACTAAGCGGCCAGATAATTTTTATAAAGATTGTAAAATATGAAGCACCGTCTATCTGAGCACTTTCTTCAAGTTCTGCCGGAATAGATTCTATATAAGTTTTTACCATGATGATGTTGTAAACGCTTACAAGACTTGGAATGATGTATCCCAAGAAATTGTTTGTAAGACCAAGCATCTGCATTGTCGTAAACCAAGGAATCAATCCTGCATTAAAGTACATTGTAACAATCATAAAACGGTAAGCAATTTTTCTGTGCCACATTTCCTGTTTTGTTACAAGATAGCCTGCAAATCCGGAAACTGCTGTAGAAGTTGCAGTACCGATTAAAGTTCTTGCAAGAGTTACTATAAAAGCTGTTCCCAAATCGTGAACATTACGCAATGCAATATAGTTTTTGATGTTCAATCCGCGCGGATAAAAATCGATTAATCCTTTGGAAACCAGTCCCTGATCTGAAATTGTATTTATAAACAGATAATAAAACGGAAAAACGCAGAACAGAGTAAAAATCACAAAGAATGTATAATTAAAAATATTAAAAAGCATATCATTTAATGAACGTCGCTCTACCATATAAATACCTCCATTTTTGAAATTAACATTAGAATATTGCCGTTCCGCGAATCCATTTAGAAATCTTATTTGTTATAACAAGAAGGATTACGCTTACGAGTGATTTGAACATACTTACTACAGTTGAGAACGGAATGTTGCTGTTAGTAGTAGAACCAAAACTAATCTGATATACATACAAATCAAGAACTTCTATTGGTCCTTTATTCGTTGGATTTTTAAAACACAAATACTGATCCATGCCGTTACTAAGAATGCCCGAAATTGAAAGAATAAGAAGAACAAGATATGTCGGTAAAAGTTCAGGTACGGTAATATGCATGATTTTCTGGAAACGATTTGCACCATCAACTGTAGCAGCTTCGTATAACTGCTGGTCGATTCCTGCAATTGCCGCAATATACATAATTGCAGACCAGCCAAGGCCTTTCCATATTCCCCAAAGCCACATTTTTATCCAGATTGCCTTGTCACCCATCAGCATGTTAACGCCGCTTTCCCAGAATCCATGATTAACCATAAAGCTGGAAATGAATCCCTGTGTACCAAAAATACAGAAGGCAATTGCATAAACCAGAACCCAGGAAATAAAGTTTGGAACTGTTGTTAATGTCTGAATGATTTTTCGTGCAGTTGTATTTTTAATTTCTGCAAGAAGAATTGCAAAAGCCATTGGAAGCCAGCTTCCAAGAATTCCAAGACCGCTCATTGCAAGAGTATTTCCAAGAACGCGGATAATATCTGCACGGGTAGCAGCATTTGTAAACGGATATTTAAACCATTTTAAGCCCACCCAGGAATCCATACTCAAAGTATCACCCGGATTATAATCGAACAATGCATATCGCCAGCCCCACAAAGGCAGGTAGCTGAACAGGAATACAAGAATAAGACAAGGCAACAGCATAAGGAACAACTGATACTGAGGTTCCATCTTACATTTTTCATCTGCCTCTGGTTTTGGTGTAAAGAGGAATGAGATTAAGGCACACGCAAAAATCACCATAAGCAGAACAAAATAAAAGGCAATAATTGAAGGCTGCATTGGACCAACTCGTCCTACATTCTTACAGTTGCACATAAGATTATAAGCATGTCGAATACCAAAAAGGCTTATAAAACTTGCAAAACTTCCGCCCAAAAGTGCAAAATGACCTAAACGCTTCATCTTATTGTTGCCAACAGACATACAAGAACCGGCAACACATGCTGCAATGCCTAAACATGCCAATAAACTGAAAAGCCATGCACCAACCATAACAGATTCAGGAAGCCAGCCACGGATAAAAATACGTTCCATATTTTCGGTATATGTGCCGTAAGAAAAACCTGATGTAAACAACGAAACGTTGCGGCTGATATTTTCAGAAATGCGGGCAGGGTTTACAGAAGGAATAAACAAAAGGATAAACAAAAGCATTGAAACAAGTCTGTAAGTAACCTGGAACGGGAACAATGCAATTGGTGATGATTCTTTTGCAGTTGCTTTTGAACCGTTTGAAGAATCTGCAGAAACCTCATCCTTATCATATATAATAGAAAGAATTGAACAAATAATTGCAAGGCAAGAAAGGATAATTAAAACTGGAACGCCCGACTGTTCAAGAGGTTCTGTGTCCATCATGTCGAGTGTATCAGAAAACATAAAGAAGGCTTTGCCAAAGAAAAGAGACAGCACGGCAACTGCAAAACTGCCTGCACAAACCAAAATATTTGCTATTTTCTTTAACAAGCCTTTATTATAAGAAAGGAATGCACCGGCAGCACAAACAAGAGCCGAAACAAACAGGAAAATGCTCAAAACTCTGTCTAAAAGAATTGCAGAAGCAATTTCTTTATGATTTTCTTTAAATGATTTCCATTCTTTTTCAAAAGATTTGATTTTGATTTTTTCTTTTTCTTCGTCTTCATTTTCAAAATCGTCGTCGAAGTCATCATCAAAATCGTCTAAATCGTCGGCAAAATCATTACCAAGTAAATCATCTCCGGCAGAATCTTCCATCATCTGAGCGAAGGCAGCATAAAAATCTTCGTAGGAATCGGAATCTGAACCGGAAACATCACCGCCCAAATCATCTAAAGCAGAACTGCCAGATTTTTCGGAAGTGGCGGCCGCGTTTAGAAAGCCTTCGACTGCACCCTTAAAATAAAACACAGTTTTAACAACGGATGCATTATTTCCCATTTTTTTTGATAATCTACCAGGATTGAGTACGGAAGCAAACATGCATAAAAACAATAGCAGTGCAAAAATTTTAGTACCGTAATTTCCACAAACAGCAAATGTTTTGTCCGAAAACAACTTTTTTTCTGTTAATTTCACAACATTACCCCAACTTTATAAATTCATTAAGGTAATTATATGTCATGATTATTTTAAATAAATTGAATTGTAATTAGTTTTTTAAACGAAATTTATGCAGAATTTTTAGGAAAATAAAGGAAATAAATAGAAATACGAGGAAAACTATTGTGTTTGGTTTCACGCTTATCCCCGTATTTCATTGAATCTAAATTTGCTATATCAAATCTATTTTTTTTCCTGATTCAAATACCAGCCGGAACGTTTCTTTACAAATTCAAATGCTTCTTTTATTGCAGGCGTAAGCTGGTCTTTTGTAAGCTTATGATGTCCGCCTTCAACAAAAAATATGTTGTCTTTGTACATTGTAAAATCTGAATACATTTGCGAAAAGAATGCACTGTAAGAAAAAAGTTCATCATCAGTTCCAAAAATTCCGCAGGTTGTATTTTTCATGGCAGGCGTTTTTTCGCCATGATTATAAGACTTTATACCGTAGGTTTTTGCTTCAAGAGCAAACAGTTCCTTTACAACATTTTCCGGCATAGATTCATCCAATTTAGGAATTTCTATAGAAGGAGCCATACACGGATTGATAACAATTCTAAACGGAGTTGCTTTACGGCTTAGTACATAAAATGCGCCAAAAGAACTTCCTATCAAAGTTCCAATTTTCTTTTCCTGAATAATACTTTCAATTTTGTCCTGAGTTCCCTGAACATCAAACAAATCAAAATCTTCTGCATAAATTGTGCAATCTGTCAGGATTTCCCGTAGATTTTTACACGTTGTAGATTCTTTACTACCACCAAGTCCGTGTACATACAAAATGTTGTGAATTTCTGCCATTATTTACCTCCAATTCGTCTTTGTGCAAAATACCGACTTAAAGTACTGTTTTCGTCTTTTAACTGTTCGTGCATCCATTCCCTTACAGTTTCAATTTCTTTTGAAGTAAAACAAGTTTCTTCATCCTCATTAGAATTCCAGAATTTTTCTATTTCGCGAGCATCGTCTTCCTGTTTATAATCCGAAGGAAAAAGGCAAAATTCTTCCTTATCCTTTTTAAGCACAATGTATTCCATCCGGCCTAATTCCGCTGTAACCCACGACTGAACATCAGAAATATCTACAGGAAGTCCTGTCTGACTGCGTGGAAGACTAAGCGGTTTTTCCTTCTTTTCGCGTTTCACAGTTTTTATAAAAACTTTCTTTCGCTGTTCAACAAAATAAATCGCTTCCTGCAAACTATTTGCTGCATCAGTTTTATCGGTCAGATTTTTTTCATCAGAAATTCCCGCTTTATATACATTGCGGATTCGGCCATCACCAAAAATTTTCCCATCAAAATTCTTCACGATTTCTAGAAATTCATTATGATGAATATTATCACATTTTTTCCATTCTACATGATTCGCAAAATTAAAAAGGTAATAGATAAGACTATCATAAAAATGATACACATCCGACAAATCTGACGAAACACTTGCTGTCATAACAACATCTAAAATCGTGCATTTTTTACCGTCCACCAAAACAGCCGCAACACCACTTGTATTCCAGCGTTCACCGGTAAAATAACGGATATCTAATACTTTCTGCGTGCCCTCAGACAAATTCGAAATCAGATTTTTCACAACCTTTGAATGTTCCGAAAACAACGTCTTTTCTTCATCCGTCGATTCCTTAAAATGAAAACTTAAATCAATCATTGCAATTTCTCTATCAATTTTTCATCACAAATAAATATCATATATATAGAACATTATAGTGCAAAAATCTGAATTGTAAGAAAAAAACAGCATTATTTATCTTTAATTGAAATTCAGACTGATTTTTACTATTATATTGCTATGAAAGAACTCGAACTCAAATATGGATGTAATCCGAATCAGAAACCTGCAAGGGTTTTTATGGAAAATGGCGATCTCCCAATAACAGTTGTAAATGGAAGACCGGGATATATCAACCTTCTTGATGCTTTGAATGGCTGGCAGCTTGTTAAGGAATTAAAGGAAGCTACAGGACTTCCTGCTGCTACTTCTTTTAAGCATGTTTCTCCTGCTGGTGCTGCTGTTGGACTTCCTCTTTCAGATACGTTGAAGCAGATTTATTTTACTGATAACGTTGAACTTACACCGCTTGCCTGTGCTTATGCTCGTGCCCGCGGTGCAGACCGAATGAGTTCATTCGGTGATTTTATTTCTTTGAGTGATGAATGTGATGAAGCAACTGCACTTTTGATTAAGAAAGAAGTTTCTGATGGTATTATCGCTCCTGGCTATTCTGCAAAAGCCCTTGAGATTTTGAAGGCTAAGAAGGGCGGAAATTATTGTGTAATTCAGATTGACCCTTCATACGTTCCGGCAGAGCTTGAACGCAAACAGGTTTTCGGCGTAACTTTTGAACAGGGACACAACTTCCTTAAGATTGATGAAAAATCTGCTCTTTCTAACATCGTAACTAAAAACAAAACTTTAAGCGAAGATGATAAACGCAATCTTATTATTTCTCTGATTGTTTTGAAATACACTCAGTCTAACAGCGTTTGTTTTGTAAAAGACGGTCAGGCTATTGGTATTGGTGCCGGACAGCAGAGCCGTGTTCACTGTACCCGTCTTGCAGGACAGAAGGCTGATAACTGGTGGTTGCGACAGTCTCCGCAGGTTCTTGGCTTACAGTTTGTAGACGGAATTAAACGCGCAGACCGCGATAACGCAATTGATGTTTACATTGGTGAAGAATATATGGACGTTCTTGCAGAAGGCAAATGGCAGAATATTTTCAAGGTAAAACCGGAAGTATTCACACGCGAAGCAAAGGCAGAATGGATTTCTAAAAATACAAACGTTGCACTTGGTTCAGATGCATTCTTCCCATTCGGCGACAACATCGACCGCGCAAAGAAGTCTGGTGTAACTGTTATTGCTCAGCCGGGCGGATCTGTTCGCGACGACCTCGTAATCGAGGCAGCCGACGGATATGGCATGGTTATGTGCTTTAATGGTATTAGACTTTTCCACCATTAATTAAAACCAGTTTTGCTTGCAAAACTTGAGGGCGTGGTTCGATGCATAAAATGAGTACATAAGTTTTGCGACCACGCCGATTCCATCACTAATCGATAGTTGCGGTGGGCTATACCTGCCGACTTGTTAGAAACTTCCGTTCTTTTTTTTGAACGGAAGTTTTTTTTATTAGACAGGAAGTTTCGAGCTGCTTATATACTTTATCTTAAAAAACTTACCCTTTAAAAAATTAATAATCCTCTGGATAATCATCCGTGTAAAAAGCTTTTAAAACAGTATAAGGGGGTACAAAATAAAAGGAATTTTTGAATTAAATTCAAACAATTTCCAATTCGAAAATTCAAATTCTGCCTGAAAATTTTGACGATGCATCATCTTGTTCCTATATTAAAAATATAGCGAGGAATTCTTATGACAATTTATCTTTTATGCCGGAATCTGGAAATGTTTCTTGAATGGAAACATCAGTTTGCAGAATGTGATGATGTTGATGTTGTGATGGATGATTTTGCGCATTTTATGGATACTCATAAAGTGCAGTGTGTGGTTTCGCCGGCCAATTCTTATGGCTGCATGGATGGCGGTTATGATGCTGCAATCACCGGGTATTTTGGCACAGCCTTAATGAAAAATGTTCAAAAATATATTCTGGAAAATTATTACGGCGAACAGCCTGTAGGTACAAGTTTTATTATTGATATTCCCGAAACTGACAAAAAATTAATTCATACACCCACAATGCGCATTCCTTCAAAAATCAGGGAGCCTGAAATTGTTTATCAGTGTATGCGCACAACTTTAATGGAAGCACTAAAAAATAATATAGAAAGCATAGTTATTCCAGCCTTTGGCGGTGCAACAGGCATGGTGCCCTACAGAAACATTGCAAAACTGATGAAAATGGGTTACGACCAGATTACAAATCCTCCCACAGAAATATTTAATTATGATATAATATAAAAAAGAGGCAATTTTATGACTAATGAAGAAGCAATGTCGTATTGGAAGGGCGGTGACCCTTCTGAAGTTTTGAGATTTACGAATCCTTATGATTACGAGGGATGTATTGTTGGCGTTTCTACGGACGGGCGTGCAGTTTATGATATTTTTGAAGTGTTTGCCTATGCCCAGGAACAGGAAGAAGCCAGTGATGATGATGAAAATTTCGTGCATCAAATTTTAGATATGATAAATCATGATTTGAGACTTTATAATCCTAACGATAAAATTCCAGTCTTTTTCCGCCCCGATGTTGAAGATATTGATGAAAATCTTTGTATCGATGACAGCCCTTATGGAAATTTTGAAGATTGCGTTTTAGGTGCTGATTTTAGGGAAGAACGATATGTTTTTTCTCTGTCCAAAATGGTAGATGAACTTGTAATATCTCACGAAATGACAAAAGAAGAAGCCGTAAACTATGTTTATTCCCTAAAAGATGCAGGCTGCGTTATTAATGGCGTTTGTAACTATGTAATTGTCGATGATTTGTATGAGCATATTTCCTTAAGCGTGGAAACTAATCAGACATATAATAGTTTTTATTCACCTGATTTTGAAAAAGACTGTTTTGAATTTAGCGGCAAGGATTTCCTGTCTGTACTTGATTTAGCTAGAATTATGGAATTCAACACACCACATCATGAAGCAACATCACATATTCAGATAATAAAAAAAGAAGATGATGATTCAAAGGTTTTTGTTAATGCTACTGATGGAAGAATGTTATGCAGGCTGATTTTAATGCCACTTAATAAATCAACACTTGCAAAACCAATCTATTTGTCTTTGCATTTTTTATGTTATTTTTTGACTACAAAGAAAATCTCAGAAACCGATACAGTAAAGATATTTGAAGGCAAAGGTTATTTGTTTTTGAAAGTGAATGATGAGCTCTATAGCACGATTTTCAAAGATATCATCTATGCTAAAATCGAAAAGGTAATTCCAACAAATCAGCCCTATAAGGCAGAATTTAGTGCAAAAGAATTAAAAACTTTTATTGATTCAATTTATAATGACTATAATAATCTTGAAAACTATGAAGATGAAAATGGAAAAGTCATTACAGACTACCATGGAATTGATTGCACCTTTGAAAATGGCCAGCTTTCATTACACTTTGTAAAAAGCGAAAAATCTATTCCATGTACATATAACTGCGAAGAAGGATTCCATTTCAAAATAGGTGCACGATATGCTGCATTATTAACTAGTTTCTATAAGGAAAAAATTGTCTTTGAAATGAAGGGTGCTGAATCAGCGTTTAAAATTGATATGGATAATCTTATGACGGTCTTTATGCCTATGCGTCTGGATGTCTAAAAAAATAGTCGCTATATAAGCAGTTCAGTTATATTATTCGTTCATATTATCAGCCAGCGTGGTTTCGCCAGAAATGTCAGATGCCTTTGCATAACGATGTTTTTGCGTTGTTTTTACAACTGTGCCTTTTCCCTGCTGGCTGGTAATTTCAATTGTACCGCCCATTAGGTTCATAAGTTTTTTAGTAACATTAAGGCCAAGTCCTGAACTTCCGTTCTTTCTGTTTATTTCGTTATCTTCGCGCAAAAATTCATCGTAAATTTTTGGAAGGAATTCTTCAGAAATACCAATGCCTGTATCTTCGCAAAGGAATTCAACAATGCATTCATCATCATTTACCGGAATCTGTTTAATGCTGTATTTTATTGTGCCGCCTTTAGGTGTATATTTTATGGCATTCATTACAATATTCATTACAACATCCGTAGTAAGGAACAAATCCTGATAAACATACGGATATGAAATTTCTGAACTGTATTCAACTTTAATTTTGTTTCGTTCAACAGTATCTTTTATAATTTCATAAATGCGTTCAACTGCATGTGAAATATCGCTAGGGGTTTCAGTAACATGAATAGCATCTGTTTCGAGCCTGCTGAATTCAAGGACATTATTTATAAAATTCAGCATGTATTCTTCTGACTGCTTTGCTTTTGCAAGATTCTTTTTTATTAAATCAGCATTTTCGATGTTATTCTGCATTTTTTCCGTATATTCAATAATACGTCGCATTGGTGAAAGAATATCTTTTGCCATATTCAGCATAAAAACATTCTTTGCCTGACTTGCAGCCGTAACATTTTCAACAGCACGAACTAAATCATCTTTTTGAATACGTTCTTTTTCTTCGATTTCTTTTCTAGTCTTTTCTTCAGTAACATCGGTAACAAAAACATAATAAATATCACCATATTTTTCGGTATGAAGTCTTCTTCCTATACTATGAAGATATTTTATTGTACCGTTACGTGTTTTTGTCCTAAAATCAATGTTGCAAATTGTAGAACCAGTTGCAACCTGTGTCTTAATGCTTTTTACAACTGAATCATAATCTTCTGGAAGAACAAGCCCCGTAAAATTATTGTTTGTATGCTTTCGGAATTCTTCGGCAGACGTACAATCAAACATTTTCATAATTGTTTTATTAAATGCAACAATTTCGAAATCGCCGTCTGCATGACAAGAAAAATAACCACCAGGAAAACTTTCTGCTACTTCATTTGCGGCAAGAAGCATATTTTCGCTAAGATCAAGTTTTGTAGAATTTGCTTCGGTTTCAAACAATGACCGCTCATCATTATTATTAGTCATTGTCATTACCGTTGTCTTTTTAAGATAATCTTCGAATTTATAAACAGGAAGCGGCTTTGAAAAATAAAAACCCTGAATAAAATCGCATCCAAGACTTTTTAACATTCTAAACTGTTCGCTAGATTCCGCACCTTCGGCAACCGTAAGAAGTCCAAGTTTATGTGCCATTTTTATAACACTTTCTATTACAACTTCGTTTGCCTTTATATTTTTTACAAAACTGATATCAAGTTTTAGTATATCCAAAGGAAAAGATGAAAGCATTCCGAGTGAAGAATAACCAGAACCAAAATCATCCATCTCAATCATAAAACCCATTTCCTGAGTTCGTTTTACCTGAGATATAATTACATCAGTTTTTTCGGTATACAACGATTCGGTAACTTCCATGTGAAGAAGACTGTGATCAATATTATACGAATCAATTGTCTGAAAAAGATTTTCAAGCCATCCATCTTCTAGCAAATCATGCCGCGAAACATTAACCGAAACAGGAACAAGCGGAAAACCATTATCCTGCCAGCGTTTAATATCTTTACAAACCTGACTTATGATGAATAAATCCAGCTTTGAAATAAAACCGTTTCGTTCAAAAAGCGGAATAAAATGACTCGGTGCTAAAAAACCATATTCAGGATGTTCCCAGCGAACCAACGCTTCTGCACCGGCAATCTTTCCTGTTATAGCTTCATGCTTTGGCTGATAAAAAACACGGAATTCTTCGTTTACAAGCCCACGTTCCATTGTTTCGCTTATGCGTTGTTCATCAAGAAGTTGCTGCTGAAGACTGTCTTCATAAAAAGCAATGTCTTTTCCGTAAATGCCCTTAATCTGACTTAACGCAAGAAAAGCCCTGTCGCAACAAAGAATCATAGGACATTCAGCATCAACAGGCGCATATACACCAATCTTTACAATCTGTCTTGGAATAGGTGCAGTATCAAGGATGTTCTGCTTTATTCGTATAAGACGGTCAACATCAACTTTTTCTTTATATTCATAAAAAAGAATATACTGGTCGCCGCCAAAACGTCCGCTTATGCCGTCTGGCATTGCATTACGAAGCATACGAGCCGTATAAGCAAGAAAATCGTTACATTTTTTTTCGCCATAAAGTGAATTCGAAGTCTTAAAATTGTAAAAATCAAAGGCAATTATACAAAAGCGTTTCTGCGGATTATTTCGAATAATAAGTTCTGCCTTATGAAGAAAAGCCTGCCTTGTATAAAGCCCCGTAAGTTCATCGCGTTCAAGCTCGTAAATTTCGTTATTAACTTCTACAAGTTTTAAGGTTGTACGGATTCTGTTTACAACACGTTTTTCGTTATAAGGATATTTTAGAAAATCAATTACGCCAAATTCTAAAAGTTCATCTTCTAAATCGGGATATTCACCTTCAGTGGTAATAAGTACAGGAATATTTTCTATGGTAGACAGGCTGCGAATTACTTTTAAAATGGAAATAGACAGTTGAATATCAATGATTACAATAGAAAAATCATGAACACCATCCTGGAGTAAAGACAACGCATCGTTTTCTGAAGTTGTTTCTGTAATTTCAAATTGAGAAGCTAATATTTCTTTTAACTGGTTGGCATTTTCCTTATTGCGTTCGACTAATAGGATTTCATGCCTATGCCCTGTCTTAAAATACCCCATAACTTTTTTCCATCCAATAAAAAACATTATAACATATTTTTATCATAATACAATGTATTTTTCAGACGCTTATAATGCAATTTTTAAGACTTAGATATTATCATATAATTCGTATGTTGTCATAACTCCATGATTTTTTATCTGTTCATTCTTTGGCATAGAAATATTAAAACCTTTACCAAGCAATTCTGAACGCACGCTTTCGGTAATTCGGATTGTATCAGTATCTGCAACAGCCTGCATTCTGCTTGCAACATTAACAGTATCGCCCCAAACATCGTATATGAATTTTGTTGTTCCAATAACACCAGCCGTAACAGGTCCTGAACTAACTCCAATCCTTAATTTGAATTTTATCTTTGCATTTTTATTGTAATCATTTAAATCTTCTTTCATGCCTAATGCAAACAGTGCAAGTCTTGAAGCATTATCTTCCGACGCTTCTGGCAAACCGGCAGCAACCATATACGCATCGCCAATAGTCTTAATTTTTTCAATTCCTTCAAGTTTTGCACGCAAATCAAATCTACAGAACAAATCATTCAATGCATCAACGAGTTCCTTTGCATCATAATGCTGGGAAATTTCTGTAAAACCGACAATATCAGCAAAAAGAATACTTACATTTTCATAATCTTCTGCAATTACATGTTCATTGAACGATTTTCGTGCCTTTAAATCTTCTGCAATCTTATCTGGAAAAATTGAATGAAGCAGTCTGTCGCTTTTTAACATTTCGGATCTAAGTCTGTCTTCAAATTCATTTTTCTTTAATCTAAGTTTATGCCTTTCGAACATAAGCAGGAACGTACAGGAAAAATCTGCAAAATATAAAACAGGAAATCTGGAAAGAAAACTTTGAGTATAAAACTCTGTAAAATTATTTCGTAACGGCGTACAAAACAGAACAATAAGAACAATCTGAAAAAATAAGCTTAGCAAAAATCCCCAGCCCATATCAAGAAACCCCATGAACATGGAAGGAATTATCATAATCCAAAGAATTGCAAAACCTTCATTTGCTCCTGTTACAGCAAAAAAAGTCAGTACAAAGGCAAATAAAATGGTTAACAGCAGTGTAATTATACGTAACTCTACTTTTAAGAAATTCAAAAGGATACACAGGGACATCATAAAAATTATAAAGGAAGTTAAAATTCCTGTAACAATATATCCTTTTACAAAATTTAAGATTGTAACAAGCAAAACTGCTATATCAAGAAAAATTAACGCTTTAGTTAAGATTTTTTTTGTCTGCTGAATATATTCAAAATCGGTATTCGGCGTAAATATTATTTTAAATACATTCTTAATTGAATCTGATTTCATTTATAGCGATAAACTCCTCTTCTCCTAAAATTATGAACTTTATGTAAAATCACAACCGCAGGCCATATTATAGATTATCGGTATAAACAAAGTTTTAAACACGCTTATTAAAATAAATATTTATAGCGTTTGCTCATTAAAATTAAAAAAAATTAAAACCTTATAGAAACACCTATACTCAATATGAGATTCCACAAAAGAATAGACTCCCATTTTTTTATTACATTTCCTTTTTCGTCATAAGTATCATCATAAAATGAAAACGTATTAGCAAAATACCCAAACTCAAATTTTGGTACACAGGCTTTGTTTTTTCTTGCTCCAGGTTCCCATCCCAATCTTACATCGAATGGAACATATAAAAAAGTTCCTGCAGTTGTACAACAAAATCCGGTTCCATACGTAAGATATAAATCATAAAACCAGAAAGAAGTATCTGCCAGAAAATTAAAAGTTCTTTGGTAATATTCTAAAGATTTTTCACCATCAAAAATTAAACCCAAAATAATTAACCCCATATTAGCTTCACGACAATTAACATTTATTCCAGCATCAAAACTAAAGATATTATTTATAGGAAAAGACCAGGCAACTTTTACATCTGCACTGAAAGCTGGAACATAAGAAACTTCTAAACGAAGCGGTGTTTTTAAATAATTTGCATCAGACTCAGAATTTTCTTTTGCAGACAGTCCTGCAAAACAGGCAAAAAGAATTGTAAAAATACAGAATAATTTTTTCATAAAATATCTCCCCAAATTTCCAAATAATAAGGTTCATACTGATTATAAAATCCAAATGCCGAATAGATTTTTACAAATATTTCATCAAAATCTTTCTCATTCAGATTAATACTTTCATTTTTATCGGAATACAAAATTTCTGATAATCCACTACTCTTATACAGAAAAACTTGAAAATCAAATTCAATAGAAGAATACAAATTTACTTCTTTTATTCTTTCAGCAGCGCTAACTCTAAACCAATCAATATCTTTAGAACACCACAAATATGATTCAACTTTTGTTACTTCTTTATCCAATTGAATTTCATGCGCCAGTGATTGAAAATTATTATTTTCGTAATTATCTACATTTTCCAAATCTGATGCAGATAGTTGATACTTTTGCAAAAAACTTAAATATGATGGACAATAAGAAAGAAAGTTTAATCTTTGCTGAGTATATTCCCAAGAATCAGGCGAATAATTAAAATATTGAGGAAAGAAAATTGAAAGCCCATAAGAATTATACGCCTTATTGCATATTAGAATTTCATCAAATGATTTACAAATAGATTCATCCAAAAGAAACTTTAAATCAATTACTTCGCTTGTATACTCTCCTGCATAAAAAGAATTATCTTTTACAAAATTAACATCTACGGAAGTTCCAAAATATTCTTCTAATGAACTAAGAAAATTCTTAAGCAAAGAATTTTTATCTATATAGATAGAAGAAATTGTTGATTTTTTGCTCTGATATTCTGAATCATAAGTATCGCAGATTGCAATACATTTTTCTTCAACAGTTGAATCCGAAAATAATAGGGGAACAATTTTATCATAAGGCATACCATCTTCTGGAATTGACTTCTGAGAAAATATTACAGAATCTGTAAAACCTATTAATTCTGAAGCGACTTCTATCGTTGCCATATTACATGCATCAAATAAAATAATGTCAAAATGACCTATTCCTGAATCTTTTATAGCAGAAGAAATATCTGACAAAGACAAAGATTTTTTTCCCTTTTCGTCAAAACATACACTTCTACTTTTAGGTGTAAATTGTTCACCAGATTTCCAGCCGCCACCATGATTCCATAAATCCAGAAAAATTTTATCTGCCTTATAATTTTTTGATGCATATTGTAGAATTTTCTCCAGAATAATTTTATCACCAGAATTTACATCATCATCAAGCCATTCTAAAGTTATTCCAATTTCCGGATATTCTAATTCTGTTACATTTGTTTTTTCTCCATCATAAGCAATTTCATACAAACGTGCTTCATCCCAATCATCAGTATAAAAATCTCCAGTATGTCTGTCGGCAAACATAAGTACAATATCATTTTCTGCTGTCATACCAGTAACAATTTCTTTAAAATCAGAATAAAAAAAGCACTATCCTTGAAGTTCATTTAAATTTTATCCTGTTTATTGTGTAACAATCTGTAATATAAAGAGTATTCTTTTCACCAAAGCAAGTTGCTCCGGCTGTTCCTGTATACATAGGTATTTCACACTCAATTGTTCCTCTCTTTAAATCTAATACGGAAACCTTATTATCACTTGACGGCTGAACATAGTATTTTCCGACAATACAGCCTTGCTGAAGGGCATTCATATTACCCTGACCAGAATTTGTCAGTAAGGTCTTCCAGTCCAGATTTCCGTCTTCCGTATTAAAACAATACACGCATCCGTAATCTGCCGGTACATAAAGTTTTTTATCTTTTAGTGTAATCATGCCAACTCCGTCATAATCCCAATCCAAAAGCTGTTCCCACTGAAGCTCATAGGTATCCAGTGACATTGCTCCAATATATGCCCTGTCTTTTAGGTCCGGACTTGGCTTCCAGTATGCAAAATAGGCATTCTTTTCATCCAGCACAATATTATTGTATACCGTAGTACTTACCTCATCGAACTTAAATTCAATACAGTCCTCGAACGGAATTTCTGAATTCATAAGTGATTTTATATTGTACACTGTAAACGGTGAACTTCCGTGATGAAGAAATAACTTATCATCTCTAATCTGAAGAAATCCGTAATCCATTGGCATATAACGTTCCATAAAGCGATTTGTAATAACATTGCCTGATTTATCAAGAACAAGGAAATAGAAATATCCATGTTCATATACAAATACATATTTATCTTCCCACGGAGTAACATAGGCTTCGTCAACTAAAGACAGTCCATGCCAACCGTTATCCTCAGGCATCCATCTCCATTTTATGGATAAATCATTTTTATCTAAACAAAATATTTCTATCCATATATTATCGAACATCAAATGCGTACGTTTTGTAAGGATTATAAGATTATCTGCGTTCATTACAATACTCGAAAGATTATATGCCTGACTATCTGTATAACCATAAGCCTGTGCAAGATCCTGTAGAGCAAAACATTCATAAGAAAAATCATCTTTCTTTATTTTAAAGATTTTTCCAGGACTCTTTTCTGTTCCATTAGAAATTGCATATACATACTTATCATCATTAATTATACTACGCGGAGTAAAAAAACAGCTTTCTATTCCAAGATGCCCGTCAGCATAAATGTCAAGAGATCTCTTCTCATAATCTATATTTTTTATGTATGAGGGCTTCCGATTTTGCCTCCTAATATAATAACTACAGGATACACTGCTAAAAATGTATATACAGCAGACAAACAAGACCAATGATTTTATAAAAACGTTTCTTTGCATTTTATTCCTTTCCATACATAAAATTTACAGCATGTAGAATACTATCTTTTTGCTGATCTGCCGATTCAGCCCTGCAATAACTCCTTCCATACACATTATATAATTCAGAAAAACTTAAGCCATAATCCAAATGAGATGTCGCAGGACAAGAATACGTTCTATCAAGTTTTTTGCCTCTATCATTCTGAGCTGTCATACCTAATTCCTCACCATTGAAGGAATCATAAACAGGAACAAAACAATCGTTAGAACTCATATTTGTTGAACCAGATACACAGTATGACCATTCTACTGGTATGCATTCTATGCTTTCTATTGAAGCTGAAATAGCAAGAGCCCTCAGGCTCCAGTAAGGAAACAGCCACCACTGAACAGATGCATTCGTCCAATAACTGTCTCGTTCCCGATACAGATTTGTGAGCAAAGGTCCTACATAATTCCATACCTGTGTTTCAAAAAGATTTCCGTTATGTGAAGTAATAAACGCTCGTTTTATATTCGGTTTTGTCTCTTTTGCAATTTCTGACGGTGCATTAAGTACATTTTTCATGAAATTGCCTTTCGGATCCAAATCCTTTACATTATTCTTTGATGAAAGAAACACTGATTTTAGATATTCCGTACGATCTATATTCTCTTCTTCGCCAAATACTGCTTCAAGTAATGGTAGTGCCATATTATCAACTATACTTTCTGCATTTGACCTGTCGACATTTCTGTCATTTCCTATTTCACAAAGAGTCCTTAAAACGGTTTCAGATGAAGTTCCTTTCATTACATCAAATTCATTTCGTGGTAATATTATATCTATAAGAGAACACAATGCATTGAATCCAACGCCGCCTAAAAATGCAGCCAGACCAATTACTGTAGACGCAATCAGCAAACCCGCAGAAGAAGCTGCCCAGGAAGTATTAGCAAGTCTGTCTCCTCTAAGAGGGCTTGACTGTGCTATATAACCGACAACATTCTTACCCCTTTCTTCTGCTATTTGCGTCATTCGTCTGGATACCGTACCTCCAAGAGATATTCCATACAAAATATATGGCGCATTACTTGGCAGCATATCTACGAATTTTGCAGCCGTTGCATCTATTCCATCCCCGCTGAAATACCAGTTGTCCGTACAGCCTGTCGAAAAATTAGTTATTCCTGCCGCTGTCAGCAGTTCACCTTCGTATGCCGTATTTATTGTTTTTATTTCTATATCTGCAAATACAAAATTTGAAATTATACTCAGAACTAACAATATGCTTATTACTTGTTTTTTCATAAGGTCACTCCTTCATTTATTACTACGTCTTTTATTTCCTGTTCTATCTCTGTAGAGAACAGTTCTCCGCATATCTTATATGTTACGGTTCCTTTTATTTTCTTTGGCACAATGAATCCATCAAGAACATCATATTCCATTTCTATATCACTTACTTCCATATTCTCAATGTTTTCATTTCGTATTCGCGTTATCACCCCAAGCTTAGAATCATATTCTACCAGAGCACTCTTTGTTTCTGAATTCTGTGTAAATGTATATGTTCTACCATCATTAGTGTAATCTGCACCTGAATTAATTAATGCAGATAAACCAATCATTTTTACATGAGGAATTGTTTCATCAACAGGATTACGCCTTGATATCAGCTCCCGTTTTCCATCTGGATTTATACTGTAAAATGCCTCTTCATCGGAACAGCTTCTAGTTACCTCTCCATTTGATTCTATTGTTTCAACATAAACGCTTCCATCCTGCCTCATATCTATGACAGAAGTTGTTTTCTTCAATTCATCACCTAAAAGCTTATTTTTTATTCTTATGCCTGTTTCAACAGTACATTTAAACGTATCAGGCTTTGCAGAAACCAGATTATCCGAAACCATTATTTCCATACTTTTTTCGGAAAACTTTTGATTTTCATTATCTACAGCTTTTACACCTATAGTATATTTTCCCTCTTCAGATGGAACTGTCCACACAATCCTGTTCTCATCTATTTTTTTCCATTCTCCGTCCAGCTGCCATTCAATATCCACATTACTTCTTTTGTTCGCTCTTGCAAGAATCTCTATTTTCTCTCCTGGTGCAAAATAATTTTCATAATCCGATTTTATTCCAAGATAAGTTACTTTTATTTCTTTCCCAGAATCCAACTTCTCGTTACCGTTTTTGCATGATACAAAAACTCCTGCAAAAACCAGTATAACACTTACCAATTTTCTTCTTTGATTTTTTAACATAACCTCTCCCATATGAAAAAAGTTTGAATCAAATGATTCATTAACAAATATTATCCGCTTGTTTTATTCATGGGAACGTAATAAAATGTAATAAAATGTAATAAAACGTAATAAAAATGTAATATTTTATTACTTGAATAGACATTTCTTGCGTAGTCGGATTTAAATATTAAGGAGAGAATATCAGTATGACAAATTTAGCTTATAAAACAGATTCGTGGTTCTTAAAAGAATGGGATTATCTGGTAGATGAATGTGTAAAAGTTTTTCCGCCTTACACAGGAAGAAAAAGAAACTTTATATTCAAGTACAACTGCAAGAATTATTGCAACAATACCTTTTGAAGCTGGTTGCAACGAACCTGAAAGAACAGCAATTGCACATTTAGGTATATATCTTATGGAATTAAAAGGATTCCAGAAATATTATGCACATTTACCATGCGATGATGCAAATATTTTTAACAGACTTTCATTTATTTCTACTTTTGACGGTGGAAATCAGGCTGTAATTGAGCATGGAATGTATATGCTTGCATTAATTATGCTTGAAGGCTATAGAAAATCCATGAAAAAAGATATTCAAGATAAAATTTACAATCCACTAAATTCTAGTAAATGGAATTACAAAAAATTACATCAAATAATTATAAATAAAATAAATAGTTTTTCTTGTCAAAATCTTGATAGCTTATTCGATTATAATTTCAATTCCTATATGTTTATTTGGTAAATAAATGAAAATAAATAAAAACGTTTTTTTTAGAATTGTTGGAATAGCTGGTTTTTTACTTCTTTCATTAAATTTAATTCTGCATTTTTTGGGAATACGCGTATATGATTCACAAATTGATATGCTATTCGTTTTCCTTCTTGATATTTATTTTTTTATTGTAATCTTTTACCCTTATAAACTTGAGTACCTATCTTTTATTTGTTTTTTATTATCTGCTCGAATAATAATTTCTGAAGAAATCGATTTTATGGGAATAGCTATATATCACTTAGCGATTATTGCATTATTTGCAAGAGGATATTTTTATAAAAACAAAAATATGAAACTAATAATTCTATTTTTTGTATACATATCTCTGATTACGCTTAAATATTTTTTATTTCCAACTCCTTTTATTTATAGCATAGTTAATCACATTGGAATGAATATTGTCTTAATTCTTATTGAGTTTTTCGTTAATTTAACAGCAAAAAACTATAACAATAGAAATTCAGTTTTAAACCTGAATGAATTTGATTCATTAAAAAAACGTGATGCAGACTGGCTGATAATGATACAACAATATAAATCTTATAAAGAAATTGCAAAAGAATATTATCTAACCGATGGAAGCGTAAGAAATAGAATTAACCAAATTTATGAAACTATAGGCGTAAAAGACAAACAGGATTTTCTATTTAGATATGGAAAACACAAGATACTTTTCGAAACTAATAACATTGACCCAAACACAAACAACGACGTACCTTCAGACAATACATCTATGCCCTTAAATCAACCACAAGAATTAATTCAACCAGAAACCTTATCTTAAATAACCCGGTTATTTCTTATTAACTTCGGTTATTTTTTTCTACCACCTATTTATTAATCTTAAAAAAAACATTACATATTAAAATATGTTTTTTAAATCAACTTATAATCTAAAACTTAGAGCCGCTATTATAGCAGGTATTTTTTTTGCACATAGTGCATATTCTTCAGACTCTTTACCGAATACAAACGAAAAACTTGCAAAGCCAGTAAAAAAACCGGTAATTGCACTTGTACTTAGCGGCGGTGCTGCAAACGGTATTGCAGAAATTCCTCTTTTGGAAGCTATAGAAGAGGAAGGTATTCCTGTTGATATGGTGCTTGGTGTAAGCATGGGGTCCATTATCGGCTCGTTTTATGCTTCGGGGTATAGTCCAAAAGAAATCCGCGAAGTTTTTACAACACTTGATATTCCGGGCTTTCTTAATCAAAAATCATCTACTGCAAAAATCCTTGCGCCTGTTTCCGGTAAGCCGTATTCATCAAATTTCTTTTCGCTCGATTTTTCCCGCGACGGAATTGGTTCACAGACAGGCATTTTAGGCGATCAGAAAATCACAAATATAATTGCTTCATGCATTGTAAAAACATCTTATATAGAAGATTTTGACAAACTTCCAAAAATTTTCCGTGCAGTTTCTACAGATGTTTTTACAGGCGACCGCATTATTTCATCAAACGATTCAATTCTTTCGGCAGTGCGCGGAAGCATGGCTATTCCTATTATTTTTCCACCATTCCCAACAGGAACAGGAAGTCTTGCCTTTGACGGAGGCCTTGCCGACAATCTGCCAATTCAACTTGCAAGAGATATGGGTGCCGACATTGTTATTGCAATTGACGTTGTTTCTAAAATTGGTGTGTCGCAGGAAGATTTTTCTTCTATAAATTCAAGCATAGTTCAATCTATAAATCTTATTATTTCCCACAATGCAAAACGCCAGTATAATCAGGCAGATATTCTTCTTACTCCCGATTTGTCTGGACTTACCGCATTACGGTTTGGACATCCTAAAGAAATTCTTGAAATAGGACAAAAAGAAGTTGATGCTCACAGACAGGAAATTCACGAACTTGCACTTAAACTGCAGGAAGCTGGCGTTGTATTGGACAAAAAGCCTTATGACTATGAAAGTGAATATTCAAAAATGCCGTTCCCGATTGTTGGAAGCATAAGCATAAAAGATATTTCTATGGAAAAGGGCAGGGTATTACCAAATGAAGATGCATTTAAATCTTTCTTAGGAAAAGAACTTAATGATGAGGAAATGTTACACTTAACTTCTCTATTGGAACAGTTAAGGTATGAATATAATCTTTCTACACTTACATTTCAGATGCGAAAGATGCATGGACATCACAAAGAAAACGAATACGAACTCCAGATTCTTGCAAATCATCATCCGCAGGCAAACAACAGGCTTTATGCAGGTGGACGTCCGATTTTTGAATCTACCTTTGGAAGCGGCGAAAAATGTGCATTTAAAGTTTTTCCATTCTTTTCTTTTGGCGTAAAACTTTCTGATGTAATTCCTTTTACTTTTAATGCTTCTACCGATGAATTTTTTAATGCGGATTTATCCTTCAATCCGTTAATTTATCAGTCGGAACTATATAAAATACGTGCAGTTGTTTCTGGCGGTGCAAAATATGGAACCCTTCATCCGGAAAACGTTATTACATATTCAACGCTTTTTGCCGACGATGATTTTGGTTTTGACGGTTCGGCTTCCGTGAATATTCAGCGTAAAGATACAATGACAGCCGATGCAGGTCTTATTTATGATTTTAACTATCTGCATAATTCAAAACAGTTTTTTAATGATCTTTCGCTTTTTGTAGATTTTGCCGCTGACACTTTAAAAAATGATGTAACATCTCTAAAAGGTTATAAAATTGATACTCAACTGCTAGCCGGTGTTGATTTTTCAAAAGGCTTTGTTTACGCAGGACGTTTTTCACTCAAAAAGAATTACGAACTTACACAAAACTTAAACAGTATTGGCTTAGAAGCCGGTGGATTCTGGAACCGATACCAACCCGAATTATTAAAAGGCTGGTACGATGCAGGAACATTTGACGGAATGTGCGGCCACGGTTACGGAACATTCAGCCAGAATTTTATTTTTGCAGGTGTTTCTTACCGCCACGTTCTTTTTACAATTGCTGACATGCCGTTTTTATTTATAGCCCAGGCAAAACTCGGATTTTCCGACACTTTTGATGCAGGCACAGGCACATACTTAGCACTTTCCACTCCAGTTGGAACCGTTCTTTTAGGCGGAAGCTGGTCTTTTGTAAAAAACAACTGGTGTCTTGAATTGTCGTTTAGATAAACATTTGTACTATCTACTTTTTATTTTCTTCATCAACCCCAAGCCCGAATAATGCATAGTCGGCACGGCTGGGGTCACCAGGAAAAACCTGCTGCATTGCGGAAGTAAGTTGCAGTGCAGTTTTGCGGGATGCAGTGGCATTTTTCGGAATTAAACCTAATTCTGCGGCCTGCTGCATTACATGCACATCAAGCGGAATAATCAATTTTGCAGGCTCTGCCCATGTCCATAACCCAAGATCAACAGGAGAATTTTTTCTAACCATCCAGCGTAACAACATGTGAATGCGTTTGTTTGCAGAGTTTTTTCCTTTTGGTACAATTTTTGATTTTGGAAAGGCTGCAGAAATTACATCAGCATACAATAAATTGCAACTACCATTTTTTAAGGCATCGCAAACCGCCCGCTCATATTCCAAATGGAAATATTCACCGAGCGACGGCGCTTTTTGTAAAATGCCTGTAAGTTCTTCAAAAAAAACGTGCATATCTTCATAAGAATAAAACCTGTAGAATTTCTGCGTGCCAGTTGCAAAGCCCGTTTTATATGCCGACGATTTTATCCAACTGGAAATTGAACCGCTTTGCGAATCTGCACTTTCCAGAATCTGTTTTATTTTAGGAATAAACTGACGGCGGTTTCCAAAAGCAAGCATGGCTGCTATAAAAGAAGCAAGTTCTGTATCAACTACATTTTGAGGAAGGGCAGAAGGCACGGACGTTTTGAAATATGCCTCTGTGCTTTCTGTTGTCTCGTTTTTTTTATACCATCTTAAAAATTGCGAAGGGTCTTCCTTTGTAAAAGCTGCAACTTCGTATTTATCTGCAAGCTGTCTAAGTTTATTAACAAGCTGCTGAGGAACAACCTCTGAAATACCTTGCGCTGTTTTATTTAATAAAGCCATCTAATTAGAAGTACGGACAATTCTGAATCCTATTTCATTACTCTTTGTTATCGAGTTTTGAGAATTTCGTAACCTAAAATAAGCTTCACTATCCTCTGTATTATAAGCCCCGCCACGCACAACTCTTTTTGCGCCTGATGATGGCGGTGTCGCAGGTCCTTCAGATATTATCGAAGGTGATAAACTTTCAGCATACCAATCCCAACACCATTCTTTAACATTTCCTGTCATATCATATATTTTTAATGCATTTGAGGCTTTTCTTTTAACTTCGTGAGTTTCATCGTCAGAATTAACCTTTATCCAAGAAACGATAGTAGCATCACTATCTCCGCTAAAATCAGGTAGCCCTGTATTACTTGACAAGTCTACGCCGCCTCTTGCTAACCATTCCCATTCCGCTTCTGTCGGAAGCCTCCAGCCGTTAGCAGTAAAGTCGCATCTTATTCCACCGTCTGTATCAGATGTACCTGTATAATAGAGCTTAGACGGCTCCAAAGATCCAGAATAATAATATTTTCCAGAAATATCTTGTTGTATGCTACCACCAGCAAACTCTACATCATTCTTCCAGGTTGAAACAAGTCTACCATCCTTTACTTTTGTCCCTGTAGAATCAACCAGATAATATGCAGGAGTAAGACCATCTGCCTCGCTTTTTAAATTGCAGTACATAACGGCTTCATACCAGTTAACACCATAAGCCGGAAAATATTCTCCAACTCCGACCTTTGTATTCGTAGGTTCATAATGCATATACTGCATGTACTCCCCCTGCGTTACTTCATGGTCGCTTGCTATTAGATTTGGAATATCAAACTGTCTATCTTTTATAAATACATCACTGAGAGTATTACTTCCACTCCAAGATACACCTAGCACACTAACATAGTCCAAACTTGGTGCACTATATGTATGGTTTATTTTTGCATGATAAGAATATTTTTTAGTAACTCCTCCGGCTCCTGCAAAAGTTTTTGTTACTGTAAGATGTATATCATAAACTCCAGTTCGCCAGCTCATCATATCAAGTACAAGTTCATTTTCAGGAGAATCATTCTTTTTTATTCCAATATAAGGTATATTATTTGCTACATTCCCTGTACTTGTTGTTTTATCAAGCACTGTATCATCAATTTTCCATTCATATTGCCATGTATTTTCTGTATCGTATGGAGCTGTAAAAGTAACAATTTTTGTTGTTGTATCAGAAGTATTTGTTACCGTTATATCAGATTCTGTTTCAAATACCGTTACGTTAATTCCACCATTAGGTATTGTTACAAGCTGTGCAAGTTTGCCTTCTTTATCTACAATCCATCTTGCATTATCAGGTGTAGTTTCTCCTGCATCGTCGTCAATAACACGAATTCTACCATTAACAGGATCTTTCCAATCACCACAGTTATCAGTAACAAAGGCAGCTGATTCAGGTTCATTAACAACAACAATTTTTCCAACAGTCCATACATCAGGTTTAATTGTTGCAGCAGTAGAAGCAGTAAGATTTCCTTTTAATGCAATTTTTCCGCTTCCGTTTAATGCAAAATTTTGTTGTACAATAGCACTTCCGTTCATTTTAAGAAGACCAGAAACAGCGGCATTTTTAACGGTAGCTCCATCTGTTATAGATGCGACCCCATTTTCTTGAACCGTTAATGTACCTTCAATCGTTACGTTTTCAAATAAAACACCCGAACTAGCAGAAGAACTTATCGTAACATCATTTATGCTGTCTGTTCCACCTTCATTCAAACCCTTTACCAAAAATGACTTTACATCGCCGTCAGCATAATCAATTGTTGCATTGCCAGCAGTTCCGCTAAGCGTTTGAATAATAAATATTTTCCAGTCAACTGCACCGGTATCAAGTCCCTGTCCTTTCCAATCTTTTATGCTTTGAACCGCCTTTGCTAAAGTTGCAAAAGCCAAAGCTTGTGTACAACCAAGTTTCGTATCATCACCATTAGAAGAAACATAAATTGTATCGGTATAACATGCATAATAGGTTTTATTTCCTGTTGTTCCCGTAGAAATTTCTGTAATTCTGTTTCCGCTAAAATCTTCGTTTTCATACCATCCAAGAAAAACTTTTCCGGTTTTCTGCATTGCAGGAAGCGTATAATTACTTCGACGTGAATAACTAAGATACTTAACTTGTCCAGCTGCAAGTTCACCTTCGTTATCGTTATAGGTAATTGTATATGTATCGTTAAGACTTAAACTTAAAGATGCTTTTGTTGTAATTCCACCTGTTACTCTAACATAAGTATCGAAGGTATTTTTAAGTTCGCGGCCATTTGCCGTTGCACCTGTTGCAACATCAGTTCCATTTGTTTTATAAAATTCAAAACGTATAAAATAAGTGCCTTCTTCCAAAGCTTCAGCACTGTTTGTAATATCTTTTGCATACGAAAAAGTAGATGTTGTAAGGGCTCTTGTTTCTGTAGCAATTGCTTGTGTTTGATTTGCATTCTTCAAGGTTATATCAACAGAATCAGATTCACCTTCAAACTCAAACTGAATTTCAAATCCACCTTTTGTATTGGTAGATTTCATATTGAACGAAAGCGTATTTGTAATGCCACCTGTTATCGATTTTGTAATTGTACTTGTAAAAGGCTGTCCGTCTAGATTTGCAGTTAATGTAAACGACCAGTTTCCTGTTCTAAGATTTAATGTTTTGGCAAAAAGTTCCGTTGTATTTGCTGCTTCTGCAAGAGTTGTGCTTGCTTCAGATTCAAATGCACCTTTTAGAACAAAGCCCGAAAGTTCCTGTGTAAGATTTCTTGAATTTGCAATTGTTCGGGCAGAATCAGTATAAAGTTCTATTCGTACCGCAGCCATTTCTTGAATTTCATTTATGCTTTTCTGATTATTGTCCTGATTATTCAGACCGTGAGTACAGCCTGCAAATAACAAAATACTAAGTATAGCTGAAAGGATTAACATATTTTTCCCTCTTTCCTTTAAATGATTCTAATTTAAAATATATGCTGAAAAATGGAATATTTCAATAATCTATTGTTATATTATAGAAGAAAATAACAATATTACAAATTTCTTAAAAGTTAACCTGCTTTTTTAAAATACGCTTATTGATTTATGAACTATGTTAGAGTGGTTTTAAAATATAAGCGAAGAAAATTACGAGGATTTTATGAAAAAAGCAAAAGGTTATTTTACCACTTTGGATGGAGAACAATTCTACAAAATCGAAAATTACGACTGCATGGAAGATTTTTTTATGACAATCACAAGTGCATCGGATATATGGAATTTCTGCTGGGCACAAGGAGGAATTACAGCGGGCCGTATAGACTGCGACCATGCAGTTTTTCCATATTACACTGCCGACAAAGTAAGTGATGCAAAAAATTACACGGGCGCCTATACTGCAATTTTAATCCAAGACAAGAATTTAAGTGGCAATGCAGACAGAAATTCAAACGGCACAGATATTTTTTGGGAACCTTTTGCTTCTTTAAGTGCAAGTCCTGCAATCCGCAGAATGGTAGAAAAAAACATAACACGCAATATATATAAAAACACAACGGGAACCCAGGTTTGGTTCGAAGAAATCAACAATGATTTGCAGCTTTCTTTCCGTTACGGCTGGACTTCTTCAGAAAAATACGGTCTTGTCCGCAAAGTAGTTATAGAAAATCTTGGAAGTAAAGACGTTTCTCTTAAAATATTAGACGGTTGCCGAAACATTCTTCCTGCATGCGTAACCGCAGATTTTCAGAATAATAAAAGCGTTTTATTAGATGCCTATAAAAAAACAGATTTAGATGAAAAATCAAACCTCGCAATTTTTGCAGTTTCTTCTATAGTAACAGACCGTGCTGAACCAAGCGAAGGCCTTTTTGCAAACACCTGCTGGTTTTCTTGTAACGAAAAACTTATTCTTACACCGGAAGCACCACTGCAGTTTGCAGAAAATAGTTGTGTTGAAGAAACACGCATTGTAAAGGGAAAACGCCCGGCAGCATATATTTGCAAATCCCTGACATTAGCAGGAAACCTTTCGCTCGCTGCCTGGTATCAGGTTTTTGATACCCGTTTGAATACCGCAAAAATTGCAGACCTTAAAAAAGAACTTTCAGACAGAAAGACACTTACCTTAAACCTTGAAGCAGACATTGCAGCCGGCAAAAAACTTATGCAGACTTATATTGCACAGGCAGACGGTTTACAACAGACTGCACAGACAATGACCTGCGTACATCATTCAGAAAACGTAATGTTCAACATTATGCGCGGCGGCTTTTTTGCAAACAATGGAAAAATAAGCCTTGCAGATTTTGTAAAATTTGTTGGCATCCGAAACAAGGCATTGGCAGCTCAGGCAGAAAAGATTGCAAAAACATTTGATGTATGCAATGTATGCACAAAAAATTCAAACAGTAACGATATTTCAAATAAGAACGACCTTGTAAATTACAGCGAGCTCGAATCCGCAGTTCAAAAAGAAATGAATCCACAGCTTTCACGCCTGTTCTATGAATACATGCCTCTTACATTCAGCCGCCGCCACGGAGATCCAAGCCGCCCTTGGAACCGTTTTAACATTCATCTGCACGACAACGACGGAAATCCTATTTTGAACTACGAAGGAAACTGGCGCGACATTTTTCAAAACTGGGAAGCACTTGCCTGGTCTTATCCTCAGTACATCAAAAATATGACGGCAAAATTCTTAAATGCCATGACAATCGACGGTTTTAATCCGTACCGCATTTCGCGCGAAGGAATCGACTGGGAAATTCCTAATCCTGATGATCCTTGGGCACAAATCGGTTATTGGGGCGATCATCAGGTAATTTATCTGCAAAAACTGCTTGAAGTATATGCAAAACTTAATAAAAACCAGCTCGTAGGTGAACTTTCAGAAAAAATTTACGCAAGTTCCAATGTGCCTTACAGAATAAAATCTTATGCAGAAATTGTTCATGACCCGCGTAATTCAATTTTCTTTGATTATGAATTAAGCAGCAAACTTAAAAAACGAGCAGAAGAATTCGGTTCAGACGCAAAACTTGTTACAACAAACGAAAAAAATGCTTCGGACAATGAAAATGTTGCGCTCGTAACGCTTACAACAAAACTCATTCAAATTGTAATTGCAAAAATGGCAAACTTTGTGCCTGGCGGCGGAATCTGGTTGAATACCCAACGCCCGGAATGGAACGATGCAAACAACGCGCTTGCAGGCTACGGTCTTTCTATGGTCACTTTGTACTACCTGCACCGCTTTATAAAATTCTTAATCACTCTTTTTGAATCTTCCAGTGCTATAGAATTTAGTCTTCCTTCTGATGTTGCAGAATGTTTTGTTTCACTTGGCAAACTGTATACAGAAAATTCTGCAGAAAAAACCGCAAAAGATGCGCAACTACGCAAAAACTTTTTAGATGCCGAAGGTACAATTTTTGAAACAGAACGCAGCAATTTATACAAAAACGGCTACGGAAACAACGAAAAATCACTTAAAAAAGACGAAATTCTTTCTATTTTGAATGCAATTCTTACTTCCATTAAAACAACAATTTCTCTAAATCACCGCAAAGACGGACTTTATCATGCCTACAACACCATGAAAATTAACGGTCAAAATGCAGATGGCACGGGCGGTACAATAGAGATTGAATATCTTCAGGAAATGCTGGAAGGGCAGGTTGCAGTACTTTCAGCAGGCGTTTTAAAACCTGAAGATGCCCTGAATGTTTTAAAATCTCTTCGTGCAAGTAAAATGTATGAACCTCGGCAGAATTCATACATGCTTTATCCGAACAAAGACCTTGCAGATTTCGAAGATAAAAACTGCATATCAGAATCGGATGCCGCACAGTTTAAGGCATTTACCGACCGAACAGGCACGTCAATTTTACAGAAAGACTGCAATGGAATATGGCACTTTAACGGAGAATTCCGCAACGTAAGTTATTTACAGGAAGCATGTGCAAAACTGCCGGAAAAACTTCGCCCTAATAAACAGGAACTTGAAGCACTTGAATCCCTCTACGAAAAAACATTCAATCATCAGAGTTTTACAGGCCGTAGCGGAACTTTCTATGCATACGAAGGTCTTGGCAGCATCTACTGGCACATGGTTTCAAAACTTCTGCTCGCCGCACAGGAAAACACCCTTTCCGCAATTGCAGAACTTGCAGACGGAACAACAGACACGGCAACCGTAAACGCACTTACACAAGCTTACTACGAAATCCGTTCAGGCATAGGCTTTAACAAAGAAGCAGAAATTTACGGTGCATTCCCTGCAGACCCATATTCGCATACACCAATCGGGCAGGGCGCAAAACAGCCTGGTATGACGGGTCAGGTAAAAGAAGAAATTCTAACACGATGGGGCGAACTTGGCGTAAACATTACAGACGGATGTGCAAGTTTCAAGCCAAAAATTTTAAAAACAAGTGAATTCTTTAAAGAAGGGAACCAGAAAGATACATTGCAGTTTACCTGGTGCGGAACGCCAATAACATATAGGCTTGTTCAAAACACGAACAGTAACAATAAAAGCAACCTCAACGAAGAACTAAAAATCACTATTACAAATACAGAAAATTGCAGCAGCAAAGCTAAAAACCATACCGTTCGTACCTACAAAGCTGGCACGCCGGCATTTCTTACCGCAGCCGAAACCGCAGACCTTTTTGCGCGAAACGGAAAAATCAGCAGCATCGAAGTGGAAGTTGCATTATAAACCTTAAAAAAAAGTTCGGGAACATCCAACAAACCGTTGCTCCCGAACTTTTTTCTAAAGCTTAGAATAGATAAACATCGTCTTCTTTACAGTATTTCGAAGAAGATTTTAATTTGTTTGAAACATATTCATTAACATAAAATTCTTCCAAACCATCCTGATACTTTTTATATACAAGACCACCTTTTGCATCGTACTCGAGCCAGTATTCTAAAAGTCCATTACTATGTCTGTAATGAATCATATTGCCTTTATTGTTATATTCGGCCCACCACTCAGATTGACCATCAACTCCAGGGGATACAGATTTCTGATTAACACAATTGCCTTTTGCATCGTAAGAACTCCATGTCTCATATCCTGAATTTGTTTTGTGATGAATATTCTTACCTTTTGCATTATATTCATACCACTCTTCAAAATCGTTATTGGACTTTGCATGAACTAAATTACCTTTTGCATCATAATCATACCAAAACTCAATTCCCAAGCTGTTTTCTTCATAAATCATATTACCTTTTGAATCGTATTCATATCGGGTTTCTATGAATTCTTCATCATTTGATTCCCATTCTTTTTCGTAAACCTTATTGCCTTTTGCATCATATTCTAGCCAAATTTCTCCAGAAAGAGAAAGAACATCTTCATAGTCATTAGTTTCAGAATTGTATTCCGAGTCCATTAAATAATATTGAGCATGTATGTTTCTACCTTTATCATCATATTCATTAATGGTTTTACTACCTGCGGTTTCGGTAATTATATATTTTGGATCAAAATTCTTTTTTTCTACAAGAACAACCCATTTACCTAATTTTTTACCACCAACAGTTACTTCTTTATAAACTTTGTCGCCAATTTTTTCCTGTGCAAACAATAAAGCTGTACAACAAAGTGCAATAGCAATAAATAATTTTTTCATAAAGTTACCTCACTAAAAACTTATTATAGTGTAAAGGAGAGACGTGTAAATATATTCTAAAGATAAATGGAAAGAAAAATTTAAACAATCTTAAATTTGCCAACTTCCCCTTTAAGATTGTTGAAATTCCTCTGGTTATCGTTTGTAAGGTTATAGCAAAGTTCAACAGATTTTGTTATCTGACCAGAACCAGAAGCCATTTCGTTCATAGAATCATTAATCTCGCGGGTAATATTTGCGAGAATTCCCATCTCTTCACCAATCTGCTTGCCGCCTTCAAGAAGAATTCCTGCATTTTCCTTTACGATGTCCGTCGAAGTCTGAATTTCACTTATAAATTGTAAAACCTGCGTACTTCCAGCATTCTGCTCGTCCATTGCATTTTTAATAACCGATTCCTGCTGTTGAACTTTATTTGTAAGGTCAAAAATTACTTCAAACTGATTTTGTACCGATTTTGTATTTTCAGAAACGTTCTTAATAATTTCCTGGAATTCATTCAACTGCGAACTGATTTTTTTACCCTGAACATTTGACTGTTCTGCAAGCTTACGAATTTCGTCGGCAACAACCGCAAAACCTTTTCCCGCATCACCGGCATGCGCAGCTTCAATTGCAGCGTTCATGGCAAGAAGGTTTGTCTGCGAAGCAATATTCTGAACAACATTCGAAGCTTCTACAAGTCCTGCAGATTTTTCAAGAATTACAGCAGCAAGCTGCGCAGATTCGTTAATTCTGTTTCGTCCTGTTTCTGACTCAACACCAAGTTCTTTAACTGTTTTTGTATTATTATCAAGAATCTGACCAACCGAACGTATATTCGCAACCATTTCTTCAACCGCACTTGAAGATGTAGCAACTCCGTTTACCTGAGCCGTTACACTTTCATTCAATTCGTTGATTTTTGTAATCATATTGCGGATTGTATTGTCGCTTTTTTTAACACCTTCTGCCTGATTTTCTACACGACTTCGTACGCTGTTTATGTTAGCATTAATCTGTTCAATTGCTGTTGACGTTTCAGACATGCTGGAACTTACATTGTATGCCGAATTGGCTGCAACCGAAACTGATTTATCAATATTTTCCAAAAGACTTTTTGTTACGTCTTTAAATGAATTCAAATCATTAATCAAAAGACCGAATTCATCGCGGCTTTCTACCAAAAGATTTTTTCCCGTATAATCATTATCAGCAACCTGACGGGTAAAATCGGTAATCATTTTTACACGCTTGCTCTGACCTTTTGCCTGAAGAAGGCTACATATTACAATAAACGTTGCGCCAAGAATTCCTTCCGGGAGAATATAACGAAGAAACAAAGTTGCAACAGGAAGAGCGCTTAGATTTTTAATAAAAACAGGAGAAAGTGTAACCATCAGCGAACCTAAAGCCGTAAATCCACTAACCAATCCGCTTCGCATTATTAAACTAAGTGATTTAAATTCCTCTTTGAACGGAACTGAATAAAGTGCTTCTTCCAAAGTCTGAAGGAAACGGATATAACATGCCGCAGAAATCAAAATAACATTACCAATACAGATTGTATAAAGCGGAGCAGTATCAAAAGCAATTCCCTTAATTGTAAATGTAATCTGAATTAATGCGGCACAAACAGCGCCATTAGAAATTGCAGTTGCAAGGGTAATATTCTGGAAACGCTTTCCCAAATTATTCATCTTTTTTACTGATTCATAATCATTCGGATTAAAATTATCGAACTTTTTTTTCTGTGTGTACCACCAAACCAGGACAAAGGCCAATACTATCAAAAATCCAAAAATTCCTATTGGATGTGTAAGACCTCTAACGGTATCGGCAAAAGTAATTTCCTTAAGATAAACAAAAGCAAGCCAGCTTGTAAAAATAGGAACATAATAAGTTGCAAGATAAATAATGAATAATTTACGACTGAATACAATATCAGATAATTTTTGTGTATCACTCATGCTGTAAACCCCTTTAGTTAATTAATTTACTTTAGAATTCTATTGTACAAAACAGAATTAAATAAAGCAAATTTAAAAATCATTTGATATTATAAAATTCAGTACAGTATCAGCACAAATTTATCTGCAATCGAAAAAAAATTGCAGAAAGTGTTCTTATTGATTTTACTGCAAAAAAGCTTTGTTATAATTCGCTAATGATTAAGCGTTTTCAGAAAGGCTACAAAATAATATTCAACAGGATAACGCTCAAAATTCAAAATAGTTGAAGTTAAAAACATATTCTCATATTTCTATCACTTTCATACATTTTTTTACCGATATAAAATTTATGAGAAATACTAATCACTTATTGCACAAAAGCTTATTTACAATCCTTCTATTTTTAATTCCCTACAATGCATTTTCAAATGGAAAGCCCGATCCAATAACTCCGGACGAAGATGTTGAATATGCACTGGCAGCCGAAGATATAATAGAAGAAGAACCTCTTACTCCAAAATACACATTAAAAACTCCAGAAGGCGAGCCTGTTGTTGTAAAAGAATGCTGGAGTTATGTAATGGCAGGCCGCGAAAACGAATACAATGAGCATCCGGAAATTAAATTATCCGATATATGTTATTTTGGTGCAGAAATCGGCATTTATGGAAGCCTTGTAAACGTTCCGAACCGCTCAAAACTAAAAACTCAAAACGAACGGTGCCACATGGTAATAACCTGCGATAGCCGTTCACTTTCACATTTTATACTTGATCCCGAATTCAATCTTAGAAATAAATTATTAAAAGATATTGTAAAAGCAGCAGCCCCTTACGACGGCGTACAAATTGATTTTGAACTTGTTCCCGCCCGCGACCGCAAAAACTATATAAAATTTCTTGCCGACCTTCGATACATGCTCGGAAAGAAAAAATGGTTCACTGTATGTGTTCCTGCACGTTTTAAACTGCTTAGCGAAGACATTTATCCGTATCAGGAAATTTCACAATATGCCGACCGCGTTTTTGTTATGGCCTACGATGAACATTGGTCCAGCAGTAAACCAGGTGCTATTGCAAACATAGAATGGAGCAAAAAAGTTGCTGAATATGCAAAAAGTGCCATTCCAGAACGCAAACTTATAATGGGAATGCCGTTTTACGGTCGCACATGGTCAAATAAAACAACTGCCGGCGCGTGGTATTTCAGCGGCATAGACAGAATATTGACGGAAAATCGCGTGGAAAACATTGAATACGAGGATGATATTCCAAAATTTACATATACAACTGAAGTTCAGATAACAGGTTACTTCAACGATATTTCTTCGGTTCTTGCACTTGCCCGTGCATATCAGGAAATGGATATTAAAAAAATAGGCTTTTGGCGACTTGGAATGGAACCTCCTGATTTCTGGAACTGGATAGAAATACAAAAAAAGGATTAACAAAACCTTCTATACAATAATAAATAAAACAGCACTTAAAACCGCGTACAGAACAAAATGCAATACAAATAAAAGTCCATTTGCATAAAAATCCGAAATGCATTATCTTATTCAAACTCAACGGGCAGTTCGCAGTCCTTCCTGCCCGCGGTCTGTGCGAGTTTCCGACAACATTACATGTCATACTACACCACACACGAATCCGCAAAACAAAACCAGGTCAATTCTTTTTTTCGAGGTCATTTTATGAATGAACTTTTACTCATTATCACACTTTTAGTGTCTTTTGGTGGAACATTGTTGTTCCTCAAAGTTTTTGGCAAAGGCGGACTTTTCGCCTGGATTGGTATTGCTACAGTTTTTGCAAACATCGAAGTTACAATTGTAGTACATGCGTTTGGAATGGATCAGACACTTGGAAACACACTCTTTGCAGCAACTTTCCTTGCAACTGATATCCTGAGCGAACTTTACGGCAAAAAAGAAGCAAACAAAGGTGTACTCGCCGGCGTATTCACAAGCCTTACCTTCATTCTTCTTAGTTTTATGTGGGTACATTACATCCCTGCAGAAAGCGACTGGGCAAGCGAATTTATTCACGGACTTTTCTCAAACACTCCACGTATGCTTCTTGCAAGTCTGATTGCATACATCGTTTCAGAATACATTGATGTTACTTTGTATCACGCCTGGTGGAAACTCACAGAAAAGAAAACCGGAAGTCACGACAAAATGCTTTGGTTCCGTAACAACTTTTCTACACTTATTTCACAGTTTGTAAACATCGTGCTCTTTAACTTTGGTGCATTCCTCGGCATTTACAGCTTTAAAGAACTTCTAGCAATTACAGGTTCTTGCTACGTAATCTATATTGCAACAAGTTTGCTTGATACACCATTTGTTTATATTGCACGTAAAATTAATTCAAAAAACGAATAGACAAATCCATATTTTGTAAAACAAATAGTGCCAAAGACATCTAGTGTCAAAATGTCTACTGTCAAAGGCATCTACTTGAATTTATTTTGTGCTTACATTAGAATATTTGCTACTATAGTCGGTTGTGTGCCGGCTTTTAAAATTTTTAAGGAGTCCTAAATGGCAACAAGAAGAAGTCCTAGATTCAAAGAATGTAGAAGACTTGGTGTAAA
>CAMOWQ010000003.1 GCA_946628495.1 uncultured Treponema sp.
AAAAATGCGGGAGGGAGAGGGGCGAATTTCAAAAACACTCCAGGTTGCTGCCGCATGAGCGGCAACGTATATAATTACAAGGCAAACTGGCGTGTAGCAGGCGAGCCTGCGATTTTGAAATTCGAACCTCGACCGGTAGTATTTTTCTTTTGGTGTATTCATGTTTATAATGCGTTTGCCCTGTAGAAAAGTATGGGGATTTATTCCTGTTTTAGTAATTCTGCGTATTTATACATATTTCCCATGATGATGAAATAACGGATATTATTCATACTCTAAACTTCCTTCTGTGTAAGGTCGTACTGTAGGCTGGCGGTGAATAAACATTTTTTTTTATTGTTTTAATTGATCCCACTTTTGAAGATACTTTTTAGATTCACCGACGCTGATGTAATAGCGTATGTTTGTCATTATTCCGTCATATTTTTGTCCGTCAATCGCTCCTGGTTTTGTTTTAGCTTCTAACATAACAGAAAGCCAGTTTCCCGGACGTTCTGTAAATAAATATTTTCCCTCGGAAAAGTTCTTTTTCTGGTTATTGTCAATAATAGGTCCCATGGCTAGTACTTCATATTCTATTATGGGATTTACATTTGTTAAATCCAGGTTAGATGAATACATAGTATTTCCGTCCTTATCTTTTATACATATATGATTAAGCTGGCTTTCTATTATGTTTTGACAATAGAGGACTTTATCAAAACCTGAATCATGTTTACTCCATTTGTCAATTGATAAGAACTCGTCTTCGTAAGTTGGCAGCGAATGAAAATGCAGGGTTTCTAAAATCTCATTAGAATCTGGAATGAATTCTGGTATTATTTTTGTTTCAGATTTTCCATCTGCATATTCTAATTCAGCGATTATTTCGTCTTCCATAAAATTTAAAATGAATAATTTTGCATCTTCATTGTGCAGCAGAAAAGTTTTTCGCCATCCAGGTTCTTCACAGGATGATAGAATGAGAATTAAAAACGAAAGAAAAAGTATCTTTGTTTTTTTCATATTGTCTATCCTCCAATAAAAATATATTTGCGAAAATTTTCGCATCTACATAATTTTGAGCACAGAAATTCTGAAAAAGCAAGTTTTTAAATGTAATAAAATGTCATATTTTGTAATAAAAATGTAATATTTAACGTCATAAAAGGTAATATTGCTGTCTATACCCCGTTATTTTTCCTGCTTAAGCCTGCAACTTTTGTAAAAATCTTTTCCAGATATTGAGCCTCGGATTCGGAAAGGCTTGCGCGGGATAAAATGCTTCTCCAGAAAATTTCCATGTCTTCGCGGCCCGGCATCTTGAAAAATCCAATCTGCTCTAAATTGTCTGTAATGCATTCTACAGTTTTGTCGATTCGTTCAAGCGAAAGAGGTTTATAACCAACGATGTTGCCGAGTTTCTGTCGGAAAAAGTGATAGCACATAATCTGAACTGCATGAGAAAGATTTAGTGAACCAAAGTCTGAACTGGATGGAATTGTTACGCCAACGGTACACTGATCCAGCTGTTCGTCGGTAAGGCCTGTGCGTTCGTTGCCAAAAATAATTGCTGCTTTTCCGTCCGGCATTTCTGAAACAATTTTTGTGAATTCTTCTGGAAGAAGGAGTTTGCCCCGTTTTTTTCCGCGGCGTCGTGTGGTTCCTGCAGAAATAACGCAGTCAGCTGTTGCGTCTTTTATGCTTTCGTAAAAAACGGCGTTTTCAAAAATATAGGCTGCGTGTATTGCAAGAATGTTTATGCGTTCAATATCGTAATCTTCTTTTTTACCGACGATGCGAAGGCAATGGATATCGTTGTTTGCCATTGCCCTGCATGCAGCCCCGATGTTTCGGCTTTCGTCGGGATGGTCTAATACTATAATGATGTCATCTAAAGTCATGACATCATTATAGCAGATTTTAATTTTTTCTTAAAAGTCTTAATGAGTTTAGTACTGCAAGAATTGTAACTCCAACATCACCGAAAACGGCAACCCACATATTGGAAATTCCTGCTGCACTTAAAATAAGGATTGCGCCTTTTATGCTGAGTGAACCGATAAGGTTTTCGTAAACAATCCTGAGGGTTTTGCGGGAGATTTTAATTCCTTCTGCAATTTTAGAAGGCTTATCTTCCATAATGATGATATCGGCTGCTTCTACCGCTGCGTCAGAACCCATTGCTCCCATTGCAATTCCAGCATCTGCACGGGCGAGAACTGGTGCATCATTTATACCGTCGCCTGTGAAAATGAGGGTTCCTCGTTTTTTGCCGTCGCGTTTTAATTCTGCAAGCATTTCTTCTACTTTAGAAAGTTTGTCGCCGCTAAGAAGCTGGCCGAAAGCTTTTGTTATGCCGATTTTTTTTGCAACAGCCTGTGCCATTCTATCGTTGTCGCCTGTAAGCATTACGATGTTTTCTACGCCTACAGCCTTAAGATTTTTTACGGCAAGTTCGGAATCTTCTTTGATTTCGTCGGCAATTACAATATGCCCTGCGTATTTTCCGTTACATGCAACATGTACTATTGTACCATCCTGATGTTCCGGGCATTCATCATACTGAATGTTGAATGCGTCCATGAGTTTTGTGTTTCCTGCAAGAACGTTTTTGCCATCAACATCGGCTTTTATACCTTTACCTGCAATTTCTTCAACATTTTTAATGGAAATATTATCGCAGCAGGTTCCATGATGTGCTTTTTTAAGCGATGCAGAAATTGGATGTGTCGAAAGCATTTCTGTGTGAGTTGCAAGGGCAAGCAGTTCCTGTTCTGTGATGGAAGCATCTGTTGCGTGAATATGTGTTACAACAAAGTTTCCTTTTGTTAAAGTTCCTGTTTTATCGAAAACGGCAGTCTTTGTTTTTGCAAGGGCTTCCAGATATGTTGAACCTTTTATAAGAATACCGTGTGATGCATTTGCCGTAATTCCGCCGCAGAAGGAAAGTGGAATTGAAATTACGATTGCGCAAGGACATGAAACTACAAGGAACATGAGGGCTCTGTATACCCAGCCGCTCCAGTTTGCAGCCCAGCTCCAGTTGCCGTTTATAAAGCCTGAAATTACAGGTGGAATTACTGCGAGAATGCAGGCAGCTGTAACGACGATTGGTGTGTAAACTTTTGCAAAGCGTGTTACGAATTTTTCGGATTTTGTTTTGTTTTCGGTTGCATTTTCTACAAGTTCGAGAATGCGTGAAAGTGCTGAATCCTGAACCTGACGGGTCGTGCGGATTTCCAGAACACCCTGCTTGTTTATTGAACCTGCAAGTACTTCAGAACCTTTTATAACTTTTACAGGAGTTGATTCACCGGTTAATGCTGATGTATCTATAAAACTTTCGCCGTTTTCTATAATACCATCGATTGGAATACGGTCGCCAGGTTTTACAACGATTATAGAGCCGATTTTTACTTCTTCTGGTGAGATACTGATTAATTTTGCAGAAGAACCTTCTATGCTTTCTGCCATGCTGGTTGTGCCTGTAAGAGTTCCGTTTGTTCCTGCAATTTTAAGCAGTGCATGGTCTGGTCTCAATTTTGAAATTTCTTCTATAGAGTCGCGTGATTTATCAACAGCGTAGTCTTCGAATTTTTCTCCAACCTGATACAAAATCATGATGGCTGTTGCTTCTTCAAATTTGCCGAGAATCATTGCACCGATGGATGAAACTGCCATAAGAAACTGTTCGTCCATAAGGTTTCCGTGTGTTACGTTGTAAAGTGCACCTATTACAAGGTCTTTTCCGCAGATGAGGTAAGCTATAAGGAAGAATACAAGGGAAAGTGCCTTTGAAAGTCCAAAAGGAAGTGCTGAGGTAAGCCCTGCAAGCCAGGTGTCGAGCGGCAGATGTTCGGTAAGGATTCCAAGTGCAAAAAGGATTGCAGAAAGGATGATTGCTTTTACTGAAACTTCTTTTTCTTCGTCATCTTCGTCTCCATCGTGGTGATGATGATGACCGTGAGAATGTCCGCAGCCGCATTCGTCGTGATGATGGTGGTGTTCGTGTTCCTCATGATCTTGTTCTTCGTGATGTTCATGTCCGCATCCGCAGTGTTCGTGCTCGTGTTCTTCATGTTCATCGAGATGATGATGTTTATGTTCTTTGTGAGAGTGTTTGTGTTTATCATGAGAGTGTTCATGATGTTCTTCGTGATTATGTTCATGCTTATGCATGTGTTCTTCGTGGTTGTGAACATGCTGATGTTCTTCATGTTCGCAGTATTCTTCTTCGTGTTCTGTACTCATATATTTTCCTCTTGTGTAAGGCCGCGCGGCAGGCGGCCGGTGTTCTATTGGAAAGCGTAAAGAAAATTGCGCATGCAATTTTTAGCCTTACTTCCTGTGTTTAATTTAATTCTGCAATATGTTCTATTCCGCATTCGATAATCTGCTGAACATGTTCATCTGCAAGGGAATAGTAAACAACTTTTCCGTCGCGCCTTGTTTTTACAAGATTCGATTCCCGCAATACCGCAAGCTGATGCGAAACTGCCGAAATTGACATGTTCAATAATGATGATAAGTCGCATACGCAAAGTTCTTTTTTATCCAAAGCAAAAAGGATTTTGAATCGCGTATTATCACCAAAAATTTTATAAAAATTTGCAAGACGATTGGTAGTTTCTTCAGACAGCATACAATTGCGTACTTCGGAAACAGCGTCTTCGTGAATGATTTCGCATTCGCAATTTATTTCGTTTTTCTTCATTGTTCCTCCGTTTTACAAAATATCGTATGTATATTTATTACTTGAATGTTTATTCATTTGAATATTTATTCAATTGACAGTGATATAATATAAACATTTGAAAGTTTGTTCAAGTGAATTTGTACAAGTATAAAAAATATGTTTTATATATATAAGACTCACGGTCACGATTAATGATGCAAAACCGCGCAATAATACGCTACACGTTTTTTGTTGTAGAGAAACTATTTAATGCCGCTTTGCGGCGCAACAAAAAAAGTGTTTTTGCATCATGAATCGTGACCTCGCGTCAGACATATAAAAAAAATGTTTTATACATATGCCTGTACAAAAAAATGCGTAGCAGGGTTCGATTTTTGCGTAGCATTGAACCCGATAGAGCTAATGAACGCCGAAAACGCCGGCGGAGCGAAGCGGCGAGGGTTCTCGGCGGAGCAAAAAATCGGTTCCTGCGAGAGCATTTTTTTTAGTATGCCTATATATTTAATGTTTTATATATGCTTGCCGCCCGAGCGTTGAGCAGTGCGTAAGCAGTCCGAAGGACCGGCCGTAGGTAAGCTGCGAAAGGCGAGTTGGTGTTTGGACTTGCGCCGGTTTTCCTTATTAAAAATTTTTAAAATTGTGAAGATTTATAGGAAATTCATTTGAATTATTATTTAAGCACGGTTAAAGTTTTAATTGATGGTAAAGAAGGCTTCGAAAATTATACGGTTTTTTGTTTTTATTGCTGTTGCTGCGGTTTTTGTCGTGCTGCTTTTTCTTATTACGAATAAAAAAGATGTTTCTGAGAAGTCTGAAATTCTTCCTGCTGTTGTTGTACAAAAGCCTGTGCGTTCCAATATTGTTGAATCTGTAACTATTAGCGGTTATGTAGAAGCAAAGGCGATGATTCCTGTTGTTCCTTTTGTTTCGGGGACTATTACTGAATATTATGCGGTTGCGGGAAATCTTGTTCATAAGGATTCGCTGCTTGCAAAAATAGATGATGCTCCGTTCAGGCAGCAGATGCTTCAGGCTCAGGCGGCGTATTTTGCGGCAAAAAGCACGTTTGACCGTGTTGAAAATCTCTACAAATCTGGGGCAACGACTCAGCAGAATTATGATACGGCAAAAGCTCAGTATGATGCCTCTACTGCTCAATATGATCTGGCGAAACTTCAGATGGATTATACGGAAGTAAAATCGCCTGTTGAAGGTACTATTCTGATTGCATCTCAGGCGGTTGGAAGCATTGGTACTTCGGAAACTCCTGTTGCGGTTATTGCAGATTTGAATTATCAGGTTGTAAGGCTTAAGGTTCCTGAAAAATATTTTGATTTATTTAATCTTGAAAAAGATTCTCTTGTTGTAACTGTTACTCGTCCTGCCGAAAAAGGCATGTTTGAAGATGCAGTTACTGCTGCTTCTATAGAAAATATTGCTCCTTACATTTCGCCGCAGAGTAAGAATTTTGAAGTTGTATGCCGTCTTGAAAATCCTGGGGAACGTTTTAGACCTGGAATGTTTGTAAAGGTTCAGGTTGCGTATAAAACCTATAATGATGTGCTTGTTCTTCCAATGCAGACTAAAAAACTTGACGGTAGTTTTTATATTTACGATGAAAAATCTCAGACTGTGCATTTTGTAATGCCGCCGTTTTCTGCTGATGACGGAAACAATTTTATTGTTGATGAAAAATATGCTGATACCTGGTTTGTTATTGACGGTCAGAATTTTTTATTTGATGGTCAGAAAGTAAGGTTGTATGAAGAAGCTCTTGATGAGGTGTTGAGCGAGGTGAAGAGTGAAAATCTCTGAGTTTTCGGTTAAACATCCTGTCATAATTTCTATTATTCTTCTTGTTCTTGCTGTTTTTGGCGTATATTCCGTTGCGGGGCAGCCTGCTGAATTCATGGTTGATATTTCTATGCCGCAGGCAATTGTTATTACAACATATCCTGGGGCTAGTGCCGAAGATGTTGAGCAGGATGTAACGAAAATTCTTGAAGAAAATTTTGTAACGCTGCCTCATTTTAAGAGTGTTGAAAGTTCTTCGTATAATTCTTTAAGCTGGGTTACTGTTACTTATGCCGACGGTTACGATCCTTATGACCAGCTTGTTGAACTTAGAAATAGAATTTCGCAGGTTCGCAAGGATTTGCCTGACGGTCTTCTTGGAGATCCTCTTGCAATTGTTGGTGGCAGTTCAATGCTTCCTGTAATTGCGTTTTCGGTAGAAGCAGGACATGATGCAGGTCGTGTAACGGAATATATTAAAAATGAACTTACGCCGCTTTTAACTCAAATTGACGGTGTTTCTGAAATTCAAATTGACGGCGGGCAGGAGCTTGAAGTTGATATTAAACTTAATGTTGATGAGCTTACTTCTAAAGGTATTGCCGTTGCGTCTGTTTATCAGGTACTGACGTACGGTAATGTAAGCCTGCCATTGGGAAATGCCGCATATCAGAACAGGCAGATTCAGGTAAGGTATTCGGGCGGTTTTTCTTCAATAGATGATATAAAGAATCTTCCTGTCGGAATGGCTGATGAAAATATAATCAGGCTTGGAGATGTTGCTTCGGTTTCTCTTCAATATCCTGAACCTGATTATTATGTAACGGATGGAGAAAATCCTCTTATAATTGTAAGTGTTACAAAACGCAATGACGGTGATACTGTAAAAATCTGTAAGGCAATTAAAAAGGCATTGTCGCAGGCTCAGGAGAATTCTGGCGGCGGTATACGGTTTAATATTATTTCTGATGACAGCAGAATGGTTTTGTCTTCCCTTAAAACGGTTATTACTTCCGGTTTGATGGGAATTTTATTTGCGGTTCTTGTAATTCTTCTTTTTCTTGCAGACTGGCGTGCAACTCTTGCGATTTCTCTATCTATTCCGCTTTGTATTCTTTTTAGCCTGATTGGACTTCGTATTTTTAAAATATCAATTAATCTTATGAGTCTTTCGGGGCTTGTAATTTCGCTTGGTATGGTAGTTGACGGTTCTTCTGTTATGCTTGATCAGATTTACCGTTATTACAAGGAGCGTGATCCTGAAACCGAGCTTTTGCGATATACGGTCAATCAGTCTATTTATAAGGGCTGGGATGAAGTTTCTGCTTCTATTCTGGCAAGTGCTGCAACAACGATTGTATGTTTTGTTCCTATTGCGCTTCTTTCGGGATTGATTGGTAATATTCTGCATGCAGTGGCAATTACAATTATAATGTCAATTTTTGCTTCGTTTCTTGTTGCCGTTGTAATAGTTCCTTATCTGTTAAAAATGCTCTTAAAAGAAGAAGGTTCTAAATCGCGCGAAAAAGTAAGGACCTTTGACCGTGTTATGGAAAAAATAGAAGCTGGTTATAGAAAACTTCTTAACCTTGCTCTTGCTAACCGCGGTTTTGTAATCTTTACAGCTGTTTTTCTGCTGATTCTTTCTGGGTTTATTGTTCTTAGACTTGGAGTTGCTTTTATACCGTCCACCGATTCCGGAGATTTTTACATTTCTGCTGATTTTCCTGTTGGTACAACTATTGAACAGACTCGTGCAAAAATGAAAGTTGCAGAAAAGCTTTTGTATAAATATGTTCCCGAAATTGACAGCGTTATTTTTTATGAAGGCCAGAGTTCTACAAAAGGTATAACCGCACAGGCAATTCCAGAAAGCGGATATGCACATGTTGTTCTTGTTCCTGTTGCAAAAAGAAAGCGTAGTGTTCGCGAAATAATGCTTCAGATGCAGGATATTTGGGCGGCTGTACTGCCGGACAGTAAAATAACTGTAGCAAACGGCGGTTTTGATAAACTTGTCGGTTATGTTTCGGGTGGTGGCGGATACGGTCTTGTGCTTATTTCGGAAGATATGGACACTTTGTATAAAACTGCAACTTCAATTAAAGAATTTCTGGAAACGGATCCTGATGTAGTTTCTGCAAAACTTGATACTGATTTTGATACAAGCACGATGGTTATTGATATGAGCCAGGAATATTTAAGTTCGCTGGGCATTTCGAGTTACGAAGCGGGCGTTACGGCTGGAATTCTTTTTCAGGGAATGGATGCAGGGCGTTTTAAGGATGTTCAGAGCGGTGCAAGATACAATATTCATATTTCGTCTGATGTTGCGGACGGTAATATAAGCACTGATACAATTTCAAACGTGCATATTGTAACAAGCACAGGACTTGATGTTTCGTTTGCAAATCTTTCTGATATAAAGGTTGAAAAATCCATTTCGCAGATAAATCATTCGGACAGGGCAAAAACAATAACTGTTTCTGCAACGCTTGTAAGCGAAAATACTTCAGGAGTTTCTTCAAGAGTAAATCAATATCTTGCAAAAAATCCTCTTCCAAACGGTGTAAAAAGCAAATCTGGTGGTATAATGGCTCTTATAGGTGGAATGGTTATTCCTATGGCAACCGCAATTGCTATTGCAATATTCCTTGTTTATATAGTAATGGCCATTCAGTTTGAAAAATTCAAGCAGCCGCTTCTTATTATGGTAACAATCCCGTTCTGTTTTATTGGTGTTGTTTTGGGACTCATGATTTTTGGTTCAACTTTGAATTTGCTTTCGCTTCTTGGTTTGGTTTCGCTTTCGGGTATTGTTGTTAATAACGGTATTATTCTTGTTGATTATATAAATCAGCTTAGGGAAAAACGTTATACACAGCTTGCAATGCAGCGTGGAACTCAGGATAGGGATGGAGAATGGCATGTTGAACTTTCTTGTGAAGAAGAAAATGCCCTTTTGCATGATTGTGTTGCGGATGGTGCTGCAAGCCGTATAAAACCTATCCTTATTACAACGCTTACAACCCTTCTTGGTGATATTCCGATGGCGGTCGGACACGGAGAAGGTTCTGAAATATATGCTCCGATGGGACAGGCAATTGTAGGAGGTCTTTTAACTTCAACGTTAATAACCCTGATTATAATTCCTGTTATATATTATATGACGGAACAAAGAAAAAAATGTTGAAAATGACTACTTAAAAAGGTAGTATCTTTTTCGCTTTTCGGTGTTAAAATTTGTTTTGCATTTTATGTATTAAAAAGGGTGCTCTATGCTTGGAATCATTCTGAACCTCATCCTTATTTCATTAGGCGTTCTTGCGTTTGCCAGCGGGATTTCTTTTTATTTTAATGAACGCGAAATGAAATACATCAGTTATTACACAATGTTTTTTGGTATAACTACGTTTCTTATTTGTGACGGTTATGCAGTAATGGGATTTATGACAAATCTAAAGGCTGCGGCTATTGTTCGGCAGATAGGTTTGTACGGTATAGATTTATATCTTTTGCTTCAAATTGCATTTCTTACAAAAGAAATCAAACTTAAGGCTCGAACGCGTTACCTGATAATAGGTTTTTATGCACTATTTGTAATGCATGACTTAATCATTTTTGGAGACATTTCTTCTGTAAAAATGGTGCGTTATGATTATCATACGGCTTATGAGCATGTAGGCGTGTATCCTCTGGTTTTTCATTATACTTATATTATCTCTATGATTGTCGGGCTTATGATAACCGGTATAAAATGGTTTAACAGTTTGACCGCCAGACGGGATAAAAAATTTGTAGTGGAACTTATTCTTGCAGACTGGAGTATTCTGCTGTTTGCCCTTCCTGAATATTTTGCAAAACAGTTTACTCAGAAATATCCTGCTTTTCCGTATTGTATTGCGTTTGTTTTTGTTTATTTCTTTTTCTGGAGTATTGTAAAGCGGCATGTCATTTTTACGCCGACGGCAAAGAATGTAAGCGAACAGGTTTTTTATTCAATTGATATTCCGATTCTTATTTTTGATATGGACGGTATTGCAAAACTGTTTAATCCTTTTGCAAAAAAAATGTTTAATGTTGAAGATGGTCATGAAGCAAAACTTCGTGATCTTTTTGAATTGAGTGATGTTGAAACTTTGAGGCTTCTGGCACGTTCAAAAAACGGATGGAGTGGAAATATAAAAACTAAAATCAAATCAGACGGTTCGGACTGTACGTTAAACTGTAAAATTCAGCTTGATAATGTTGAAGAACCGTTCTGCATAATCGTAACAGTAATGACACAACTCCTGGAGGAGAATAATTGAAAAAACAGGAACTTTATAAACCGTATCAGATAGTCCTTATTGTTTTGTTCAGTATGGTAGCAAATGTTACCGGTGCACTTATTACAGATAAACTTCAGCTTCCTGTGTGGCTGGATTCGTACGGTACGTTTTTAACTGCATATACGCTTGGTCCTGTATGTGGAGCAATTGTAGGCATTTGCGGAAATATTATGCACGGTTTTTTTAACAAGATTGCATTTCTTTATTCGTTTACGTCTGTTTTAATTGCCTTTTTGGTTGGCATAATGGCACAGAAGCATTGGCTTGATACTGTCTTAAAAACGATGAGCCTTTCTTTTTTTGTAACATTGTTCTGTGTTTTTCTTTCTATGCTCATCAATATTACGTTTTATAACGGGCATGTCGGTAACGTTTGGGGCGACAGTATAATGGAACTTTTTTTTAGTCTTGGTTTACCGCGTTTAGTATGTATGTTCTTAGGGCAGTTTTATGTTGATTTTCTTGATAAGGTTATAATGCTGCTTGCACTTTATTTTACGATTCAGGCATACCGCGCTGCAAAACCAATTCTTCCAAAGTTTCTAATTGCTTCAAAAACTTATATTCCTGTTGCTGCATTGTTGTTTGTTGTGATTGGTACGGCATTAAATCCTCAAAAAGCGCAGGCGCAGGTAAAAAGATATAATTCTTTTTCGCATACAATCTACAATAAAGAAAACGGACTTTCGGGCGGTAAGGCAAACGATATTATTGCTACTGACGACGGTATACTTTGGATTGGAACTTACGAAGGCTTATACAGGCATAACGGTACGGATTTTTTTCGTATGAATGATTTTGATTCAATCAAAACAGTCCGCTGCCTTTATGTTGATGATGCCGGAAGGCTTTTTGTTGGTACAAACGATAACGGACTTTCGGTAATTATTGATGAAAGAGTTGTTGATATTCTTGAAGAAAAAGACGGACTTCCTGCAGATGCAGTGCGCAGTATTATACGTGGTTCAGACGGATATTATTATGTTGGCACTGCAGAAGATCTTGCAGTTCTTTCTTTAGGAGGAGCAGGTCTTTCTGTAGAAAATGTGTTTTCTGAAATTCAAACTGCTACAAAACTTAGTGCAGATGAAAAATCGCATATTGCAGCTGTTACTTCGGGCGGAAGTCTTTATGTGCTTTATAACCAGAAAATAATATGGATGTCGGGGGGCGGAGAAGAACGTTATACAACAGCGGCGTTTCTGGATGACGGCAATCTGTATGCAGTTACCGAAAACGGCAGAATTCAAGTCTATTCTTTTGCAAAAAATGCATCTGGTAAAACTGAAGTGATTCAGGTTGATGAATTAAAATGTGATTTTCTTCGTCATATTAATTCAGTTTCAAAACATGATGATGTAATTTTTCTTTGTGCAGATAATGGCGTTGGCTATATTCAAAATGGAAAAACTTTCTTGCTTGATACGGGCACTTTTAATAATTCTATTGATAATATGACAGAAGATTATCAGGGGAATTTGTGGTTTACGTCTTCGCGTCTGGGCCTTTTAAAATTATGCGAAACTTCTTTTTTTGAATTATATATCGAACCCGGGGTAACATCGTCGGTTGTAAATTCGACTGGATTTTTTAATGGCCTGCTTTATCTTGGTACAGATGACGGGCTTATGGCAATAAACCTTCAGAATAATCTTATTGAACAAAATGACCTTACAGAACTTCTTGTTGGTGTCCGCGTTCGTAGCCTTTTAACGGCAAAAGATGGTTCTTTCTGGATATGTACAAAATCATGCGGACTTATTCATGTAAATGTGGACGGAAGTGTTGTTTCGATTGGCGAAAAACATCAGTTTCGTGTAGCAATTGAACTTTCTGATGGAACGGTTGCGGTTGGCGCAAATGATGGCGTTGGTTTTGTAAAGAATGATAAAATAGTACAGTGGCTTTCGGTTGAAGATGGTTTTGAAACACCAGTTGTCCTTAGCCTTAGTGAAACTCGCGGTGGACTTGTTCTTGCAGGAACAGACGGTGGCGGTCTTGCTGTAATTCAACGGAATTCATATAAAAAAGACGTAGAGGATTCAAAGGCTCGCATAAGGCGTATTGTAAAACGCTCGGACGGTCTTTCATCAAACGTAATTCTTAGAACTGTAAATGATTTTGATGGCGAAAACTTTACCGGCGCTGTATTTGCAGTAACGAGCAACGGATTGTGTTATCTTAATTTTTTAGAATATGGTGCTTCTTCAGACAATGAATATGCAGCAGAAGCAGATGAACAGTTTTTGCCTTCAATAAAAGTGCTTTCGAATTTTCCGTTTCCGAACAATTACGATTTAGTTGTTCACGAAGACAACAATATTTTTGTAATGGGTGGAGCCGGTATTTTTGTTGTAAATCGTACTGAATTATTAAGCGGTAATAAAATTGATTATGAGCTTTTGAATGTACAAAAAGGTTTACGTGGTTCTCTTACAGCAAATTCCTGGAACTGTATTGATGAAGAAGGGAACATTTATCTTTCGTGCGATACAGGTGCAAGCAGATTGAATCTTAATTCTTATAATAAAGCTGAACATTCTTACAGAATGCTTTTACGTTCTGTTTTTGTAAATGATAAAAGGCTTTCGGTTCAAAAAGATGTTGCGTTCAATTTGCCGCTCGATGCAAAGACAATTGAAATCTATCCTGAAGTTATAAATTATTCGGTAAATGATCCTTATATAAGTGTTTTTATGGAAGGTTTTGATGAAAAGCCGTCTGTAATACAGCAGAGTGAATTTTCAAAGCTTGTCTATACAAACTTAAAGCCTGGTACATATAAACTTCATATTGCAGTTCTTGATGATAAGGGACGCGATAAAATTGAAGAATCAGTATATACATTTTCAAAATCGTTCAGACTGTATGATAACTGGTGGTTTTCGTTTTATGCAGTAGCGGTTGCAATGCTTGCTATTTCCTGGTTTACCTGGTTTGTTACTTCGACAATTCAGCAGCGGAATATCAGAATGCAGGAAAATGAAATGGCTGCCATAAAAAATCAGCTTAGAATGGGAAATGAAACAATCTTTTCCATTGCAAATGCAGTAGAAGTCAGAGATAAACTTACGGGGCGACATTCTTATAGGGTTGCTGAATATGCGGTTCTTATTGCGCGGGAATTGGGGTTTTCGGAAGACGAACAGACGCAGATTAGACGCACGGGACTTCTTCATGATATTGGAAAAATTGGTGTACCCGACAGCATTCTTAATAAAACAACGGCACTTACAGAATTTGAATACGATGTTATGAAGACACATACAATAATCGGCGGTAGAATTCTTAAAGATTTTACGATTATTCCTCATGTTGATGAAGGTGCAAAATTTCATCATGAACATTACGACGGAAGCGGTTATCCAAACGGTTTGAAAGGTGAAGAAATTCCTCTAAATGCTAGAATAATTGGAATTGCAGATGCTTTTGATGCTATGACTGCAAGCCGTGTTTATCGAAAAGGTCTTGATATGAGTTATGTTAAAGAAGAACTAAAAAGCGGTTCTGGTAAACAGTTTGATCCGGGTCTTGTAGAAATTATGCTGGAACTTATAGAAAGCGGTAAACTCAACGTAGAAAAGATGATAGAAGAAAGCAACAGGTCAGAAGAAGATGAAACAGAATATTCTGACAATATGACAGGAGAGTGCAGAGATGAATAATAAGTATGTTATTACGGTTTTTACGGCACTTTTGTATGTTGCTGTAATTCTTCTTTCTACAAAAATTTTTTCAGATGAGGATGCGTCTAAAACAATAAAGGTTGGTTTTGTTTATTCTGGAGATTTAAGTTCTGCTTACACCAAAAATTTTATAAGGACTCAGGAAGAACTTGAAGCGGCATTTGGAGAAAGAATTCAGACATTTGTAAAACACAATATATCAGAAAACGGTTCGGATTGTGTTCAGGCAATAGAGGAACTTGTTCAGGAAGGATGTAATCTTATATTTACAACGGTTTCTGGTTACGGTTTGTCTACAAAACAGATGGCGGCAAAGTATCCTTCTGTTCAATTCTGCAATGCCTCGGGAGATCTTGCGAATCAGGTTCCGGTACTGCCGAATTTTCACAACTTTATGGGAATGGTTTATCAGGCACGTTATATTTGCGGAGTTGTTGCCGGTTTAAAACTTAAAGAACTTCTAAATACTGGTAAAATAAATTATACAAATGCAAAAATCGGATATGTCGCATCGTTTCCTGTTGCAGAAGTAATTTCTGGTTATACTGCGTTTTTTATGGGTGTAAGGAGTGTTGTTCCCGAAGCAGAAATGTCGGTTTTGTATACAAGAACTAAGGGAAATCATAAAAAAGAAAGACAGGCTGCAGAACGTCTTATAAATGAAGGGTGTGTTATAATAAGTCAGCATTCGGGCTCGACAGCGGTTGCAATGGCCTGTGAAAATGCAAGTTCAAAAAATGGAAAAATTGTATTTCATACAGGTTATATTCAAAGTATGACGGATGTTGCACCTACAACGTCCCTTGTTTCTTGTAGAATAAACTGGACTCCTTATGTAATTGGTGCAACTCAAGCGGTTTTAAAAGGTAAAAAAATAGAGTCTGCATTTAGAAGTCATATTGAAGGTAATGATGTGGCTGAAGGTTTTTATAAAGATTGGATTGAAATAATAGGCTTGAATAAACTTATTGCTGCAAGGGGCAGTGAAGAAAAAATTGAATCTTTAAAAAAACAGTTTAAAGCTGGTAATATAGATGTGTTTGCTGGAAATTATGTTGGTGTAAATCCTGAAAACGAGAATGATGTATGGAATCTTCAAATTCCTTATATTGAAAATGAAAAAAAGTCTGCACCAAGTTTCTGTTATGAGCTTTACGATGTAATAAAGTGTGACACAATGAGAATAGATGAATAATGAGGTTTATTGCATGAAAGAACTATTATCCGCAGATGAACTTTGTTCCAGAATGATGCACATTTCTTATTCATATTTTATGGTTGATGTTTGGCATGACAGGGAATCGTATTATGCATTGCCAATGGAACTGGTAGAAAAGAATTTATTACTGACTAGCGGACTTTTTCTTTGTTTTGTTATGGAAGGAAAACTTAGCGAAGCTCAAGAGCTTATTAAAAACTGGACAGATAATCCTATGGCATATTATGGTTTGTTTTTAGCTCATCCTTTGATTACGTGGAAGGACTTTATTGAGTGTATGGAAAAGATGAAAAACGAACACATCTTTATTCCACAGTTTATGCTTACTGCAGGACGCCCGTATCTTTTAAACGGCTTTAATGATTTTTCCAGAATTGGCCCTCTTTTGGAATCTCATAAATCATATTTTATAAGCTACATGGAATGTATTTATGATAAAGCACTTGTTCCATATATATATGATTTGTGTCTTGCTGAATATTACTATCAGAAAGACAGGCTTTTTGATGCAGAAGTCATTGTAAGCAGGATAATAAAGGAATTTAATAACGATAAGGAACAGAGACTTTTGTTTGTTTCGCTTTCTCTTCAGGCAAAAATTATGATGGCACAAGGTAAAACTGTAAGTGTCCGTAGTTATATAAAAAATATCAGGGGGCTTGTAAGAAAGAACGGAGAAGCAGAATTTTCTTTTAATATAGATGCTGCTGAAGTAAAATTGGCTTTTTACGAAGGAAATCATACTGTTATAGCAAACTGGCTTAAAAATGATGCGCCAGACGAATTTGCAGATTTTAATATGCTTGATTTATTCCGTTATATGGTAAAAATGCGCTGCTATATTCTTAATCAAAAGTATACGGCTGTAGTAGCACTTGCAGAAAAACTTCGTCCCTTAATAGAAGCTGGTAAACGCCACATGGATTTATGTGAACTGGATTTAATACTTGCCATAGCATTTTACAGGGCAAAAGAAAATCAGCTTGCTTTTGAAGCACTTTCGCGGTCGTTAAAGATTGCACGCCGCCGTCATTATTACAGGCTTATTGCAGACGAAGGAGAAGCAATTTTACGACTGTTAATTGATTATGTAAAACAATATGGCGAAACTCCTTTTCTTATGAAGCTTATAGAAAGTACGCGAAAAATGGCAATTAATCATCCTTTGTATTTAAAGGCCTGCTATAAAAATGGCGTTACGTTTACACAAATGGAAATTGATGTTCTAAAATTAATTGAACAGGGAAAATCAAAAGAAGAAATCAGCGAATACTTTTTTATAAGTACAAATACTGTTAAATATCACTTTAAAAATATATATGCAAAACTTGAAGCGAGTTCTGCTCATCAGGCAGTTTGGGAAGCCCGGGTTTTAGGCATAATATGATATTTTATGTAAAATATTGACATAAATAGGGTTTCTATTATATAACGATGATATACCTTGTCAGGTGAGGTATGTAGCAACTATTAAAATAAAAGCAAAGGGGCAGTAAATGAAGTTCGGAAAAATAACTCCTGTTGGTTTTACAAAAAAAATATTTTTTGTGGTGTATGCGTCTTTGCTCATGTCTTTGTCGTCCTGCTATTCAGTTTTTTCTGGTGGAACTGGCGGCATTGTTGTAGATGCTGAATCAACTTCCTCTCCAAAAAGCGGAATTGCAAATGTTGATGTGTATGCCTATATGTCTTTGGCAGAACGCGATGCAGATTTTTCAAAATGGAAGGCTGGTTCTGTTTTTGCGCCAAGTGCAGAATATTATGGTCATACGGTTAGCGGTTCGGATGGCAGTTTTTCAATAAGCAGGCTTGTCTGGAAATCTGAGAAACCTGATTTTTGGAAAGATGCAGATTATACCGATGTATATCTTCTTTTTTATAACGAAAATTATGGCCTTACAAAAGGACAGACAATCATCATTTCGGATGGAACAAGTAATACAGTTTATCAGGAATTAACGGCAATTAGAAAAACTACAGCATTGAATTTTAATTTTATTGATGTTTCAACGGGAAATCAGTCTACAAGAAATATGTATATTCAGGTAAAAGTTCCGCAGACAACAGAAACGGTTACCGACGCAGCTGATAAAGTTTACGAAGCAACAATTTCTGGCAGCGGCACGATTTCTGTAAGTTATCCGAGATGGCAGTCAGAGCAGAATAAAACGGATGGTGTTGAAACAAAGCCTGTTATTTCAATTACATATACTCATAGCAGTTCGGAAATTGAATGGAAGGGCTGTTTTCATGCTGATAATGAAGATAAAAACTATGCGTTTTTTGAAGACGGATTTTTGCTCAAAAAAGCTATAATGAATCTTTCTTATGATATTAATCTTTATGGAAAACCAACAAGGCTTACTATGCCGTCCGTCGGTGGTCAGTATATAAACACTGGAGACGCACAAGATGACGGTGTTCCAGTTCTTCTAAAGATGAAAGATTCGCAGGGAAATTACACAATAGATTGCGGACAGGTAACAACGGCTTCTCAGGTAAAAGGAACAACTTCGGAAGAAAAGCACGGAGTTTTTAGCGGACTTGGAACAGGCTTTACCTGGATTGATACAACTTATACCGGAAAATTTGCTTCTGCTCCGGTTAGAATTAGTGCAGGAGAAAAATCACTGGAAATGGATATTCGCAGTAATTCAGATTCTTATACAGTGCAGCTGGGAACAGGTACGGGACAATAATTTGAAATACAAATCTTTTTTGACGACATTTCTATTCTTTTCGTTCTGCTTTGCTGCTTTTTCGGAAGAACGGCTTTATACTTTTTCCGATTTACGCAGTGAAATGCTGCAAAGTAATCCTGATCTTTTAAAATTGCAGCAGGAATATGAAAGAGCCTTGCTGGATCAAAAAGATGCAAAAGCCGGACGTGGACCAACAGTTGATCTTCAGATAACCGGCACGTACATGGTAAAACCGCCTGTTGAAGCCCTTTATCTTAATGTTGACGAAATTTTGAATTCCATACAATGGCCTTCTGGGGTGCGGCCTGCATCTTCGGGACAGCATGTAAAAATTTATGATGGCATGGAAAATACTTTGTATAATTTTCAGTTGTCTGTAACGCAGCCAATTTTTACCTGGGGCAAACTTTCAAATGCCGAAAAACTTTATACACAGATTGCAATAATAAAACAAATTCAGGTTGATTCAGAAATTCAAAAACTCGATACGGAACTTGAAACACGTCTTATCAGTCTGTTTTATTTAAATCAGATAATGAAAGTTCTGGAAGAAGAAAAGCAATATGTTGAACGGCTTGTGCGTACCAGCGAAGATGCAGAAAAAACAGGAATGCTTCTTCATCAGGATGTTGTGGAAGCAAAAATTCAGGCAAAGGAACTGGAAATTGCACAGGAAGATGTTTCGGAACAGATTAATAATCAACTTTTGGAATTGAGCCGCACAACTGGCATAGAAAATTTAACGTTTGAAAATTGCAGTTTTTCTGTAGACGAACAGGCCTTTGAACGGATTCTTTTGTGGGACAGACAGCAGACCGAAGAGCTTGCCTTATCTGGAAATCAACTTTCTATAAAAATGCTTACAAATCTTCAGCAGGTAAATGAAATTGCAAAAAAAATTGCAGACGGTTATGTAAACTGGAAGCCAGATGTTGCATTGCAGATTACTGGTGGTTATGGAGGTTCAAGATTTCCTTTTGCAGAACCAAACTGGCTTTTAAAAGATGATTATACGGCAAATATTACGATTGGAATAAAAACAACAGTCTGGGACGGCGGAAAAAGACTGAATGATGTTTCAAGAAAAATGAGCGAGCGTGTTACGGCAGATATCAATACTTTAGACGCGCGTTCTTCCATAAAAAAGAATTTGAGCGCTGAATGGAACACTGCTGACGTTTGCCGTATGAAAATTGAATATCAGAATTTAAAAATTGAAGCTGCGGCATCTCGTATAAAACAGAACGAAACCCTTTTTAATTCGGGTTATGGTTCAGAAACAGATCTGCTGTCGGCAAAAATGGATAAATGTAATCAGGAAATTGAAAAAATAAAACAGCAGCTAAGTTTTGCGGCTGCATGTATGACAATAAAATATCTGGCAGGTAACAATTCAGCTGAACGCGGGTGTTATTAATATAATGTCAGAATTAATATATGGAGGAGCAGTGTGTCTGTAGTTACTTTGAAGAATGTGCACAAATTTTACCCGATGGGTAAGGAAAGAGTTGAGGCCGTAAAAGGCGTTTCTTTTGATATTGAAAAAGGTGAATTTGCCGCAATTTCGGGGCCTTCTGGTTCAGGAAAATCAACAATTCTGAATATGATTGGTTTGATTGATTTGCCGAGTGATGGTTCTATTGTTATTGGCGGAACTGATGTTTATGAGGGAGTAAATCTTGCTGATGCGGAAGTTGTTAATACAAGATGGTCGAATGCGCTTCCTGATAAAAAAGACGGCAAACGAAAAAAGAGCCGTGTTTCTATTCCTGCAAAACTTGACCGCAGGATTACTGCATTGCGCCGTTCTCATTTAGGATTTATTTTTCAGACTTTCAACCTTATTCCTGTTTTGAATGTTTATGAAAATGTTGAATTTCCTCTTCTTCTTGAATCTAAAGATCCAAATTCAAAAAGCCCTGTTGATGATTTTACAAAGGCACAGAAAGAAGAATGGATTAACTTTTTGATTGAAAAGGTTGGGCTTACAGACTGGAAAAATCACAAGGCAAATGAACTTTCCGGCGGTCAGAGGCAGCGTGTTGCAATTGCACGTGCGCTTGTTACAAAAGCACCTGTTATTCTTGCCGATGAGCCTACAGCAAACCTCGATTCTAAAAATTCCGAGCAGATTTTGAGTTTGATGAAATCTCTTAATAAAGATCCTGATTTGCAGACGACATTTATCTTCTCTACTCACGATTCTCGTATTGTTGATATGTGTGATCATGTTGTTCATCTTCTGGATGGTCAGGTTACGAATGATGAGCATAAAACAGGTTCTGACGTTTACAAAATTTAAGTTTTATAGAACATCGGCCGCCTACCGTGCGGCCTTACACAGGAGTTTATTTATATGAAAGAGATAATAAAACTTGCCGTGCGGAATCTTAAGGAGCATAAATCCAAGACGATTATAATTTCCATGTTCATTCTTTTTGGAGTTGCAATCGTTGTTATGGGTAATTCGTTCCTTGAATCTGTAAACCGCGGGCTTGAAAAAGATTTCCGTGCCAACATTACGGGCGACCTTGCAATTTCGGTAATTCCGGAAAAAGGTACGGTTATAGATTTGTTTGGTGTAAATACAACGAATATTTCGGGCGAAATTCCGCAGATTCCAGCCCTTGCAGATTTGGAACGCATCGAAGAAATTCTTGCCGAAACAGACGGTATTAAAAAGCAGTCTAAGATGATTTCGGCACAGGTAATTCTTTCTAAAGATGCAGAAATGGATTTTTCTGTTCTTCAGGATGATGATAAGGATCTTGGCGTAATGGATTTGCCTATTTCCATGCTTTTTGCAGGCGAAACGGGTACTTTCTGGGAACTATTCCCTGATCTGAAAATGATAGAAGGTCATTATCCTACACCTGGTTCAAACGAAATTATTGTAGATACCCGTGTCGTTGATAATTTTGTAAAAACCTGGAATGATACGCTTGAAATTGGTGATGACGTGCTTCTTGCCAGTATGGGCGGTGTTTTGCGTGAAGGTAAAGTTGTAGGCATTTTCAAACCTGCGAACGAGTATTCGGCAATGTTCCAGACAGTATATTGCGAGCCGGGATTTGCCCGTTCATTTGCTGAACTTACCTATGCCTCTTCTTTTAGTCAGGAGTTGCCGGATACAGTAGACCTTTCTATTTCGGAAATGTCAGAAGACGACCTTTTTGGTGATGATGATTTGTTCGGCGACATCGGTTTTGATGATTCAATTCTTGGAACAACTTCTGATTTTGACAGTATTCTTGGTGATACGACTTTGCGCGACCAGCTTAATCAGACGGATGATGGTTCCTGGCAGTTTGTGCTTGCAAAACTTGATAAGCCTCATGCAGATAAAAAAATTGTTGCCCAGTTGAACAAACGTTTTAAGGAAGAAGGCCTGAATGCTCTTGCAATGGACTGGAAAAAAGCTGCTTATTCTTATTCTGGAACGGTAGATGGCATTGGTTTTATCTTTAATCTGCTCATAATAATTCTTGCGATTGTTGTGTTTATCATCATTATGAATACGATGGTCGTTTCTGTTATTGAACGCACTAGCGAAATTGGTACTATGCGTGCCATTGGTGCAGAAAAGAAGTTTGTAAAGAAATTGTTTTATTCAGAGGCAGTGATTCTTACATCTCTTTCTTCAGTAGCAGGAATTATATTTGCTTTTATCTGCATGGCGATTTTTAATGCATTCAATATTGCGGTTACAAATTCAATAGCAAAGATGATTCTTGGCGGCGGTCTGCTTCATTTTAGTCCGACTCCAAAAATCATAATTCTTACTATCGTGGTGGCGCTTTTGGGAAGTATCATCAGTAACAGATATCCTGTAAAATCTGCGCTCAGAATTACACCAATTAAGGCTTTGAGCAAGGAATAGGAGGCGTAGAATGAAAACTATATCATTGTCATTAAGAAACCTTACAAGAAATAAAAGACGTAACGCCATTCTTGCAGTTGCAATTGCATTCGGATTTTTTGTCGTAACTGCAATTGACGGGCTTACAACCGGTATGGTAGGCAATCTCGAAAATCAGATTACGCAGCTTGTTGGCGGAAACGTTATTGCAGAAGGTCTTGAATGGGAAAATCCTACAACTCCTGGCGGCAAGGCAAAACTTGTTAATATCGTCCGCGACAGGGATTACATTAAAAATATTGTAGACGAACTGAATCTTAAATATGATTATTATTCCTGTTTTACAACGGCCGGTGGAACTGCAATTTTTAATGGTAAAAAATCTTCTATTCAGCTTTACGGCCGCGATTTGAACGAAAAACTTTTGCGGGAATCGTTCCAGTTTACAAGCGGCGGTATAAATCAGGATGTAAAGAACGGGCTTATCATCAGCGACAAGGCTGCATCGTCGTTAAATATTCAGGTTGGTGATGAGTTGATTTTTTCAACCTATACGGTGTACGGACAGAATACCTTTGCTGATATGAAAGTTACGGGAATCATAAAGTCTAATTCGTTTATGAATTCTATGCAGGCTTATGCAGATATTGAAGATGTAAATGAAATTATTGAAATGCCGGAAGGCGGATATTCAATGTTTTCAATCTATCTCCGCGACAAAAATCAGCAGACAAAAGCTGCTATGATGATTGAAGAAAGAATCCGCAAGGACAGCGAAACAAATCCTGAAATCAATGTTACAAGCCGTATTGAAGCAATGAAAACGAATCCTTCAAATATTGGAAAAGGAATTGAGCGTCAAATTGACCCTAAAAAACCGGAAAACGAATGGAAGGGCGTAAAATACGGTGTCGAAACGTTGTATGATGAAATTCCGCAGATTAAAACCGTATTGAATATCGTGCATATTGTAACAACGGTGATTCTTCTTGTAATCCTCTTGATTGTAATGGTTGGTGTTTCGAATACGTACCGCATGGTTTTGTATGAACGTATCCGCGAAATTGGTACTATGCGTGCGCTTGGTATGACAGGAAAAGATACGCGGCGGGTATTTACAAACGAAGCTGTTATTCTTTGTATTATCGGTGCACTTGCAGGCTTATTGTTCGCTGCAATCGTCATGACAATCGTGCACTTTATTCCGATTAATAACGATGCACTTTCCTTCTTTTTACAGAAAGGACATTTTACATTCAAACTTTCGGCTGTATCGATTATAGTTCAATATTTGATGCTGATTGTCCTTACTACGATTGCTGTACGTGGAAGCGCAAAGACGGCTGCAAGAATGAGTCCTGCAGAAGCCTTGCGTACTGTAAAATAAAACTTCTTATAAAAATGATTTTTAGCGGCGGGCGTGTCTTGCCGCAATAATTGCAATTTGATTTGGAGATAAAACAATGAAAAAAATTATCACTTTAATTGGCGCAGCTCTTTTTTCGACTTTTGCATTTGCACAGGTTTCTCCTGATGTTGCCGAAAAAGCTTATAAGATTATGGAATCAACAGATGATGCGCTTGCATATCACGGAGATTATTCGGCTACAGTTTCTCTTGTTGTAGAAAAGCCTGGAAAACCAAAAGAAAACCTTCAATATAAGATTTTTGAACGTACAGACAAAGATTTAATGACTATTGTTCAGTTGTTCCCGGAAGCTGATAAAGGAAACGGCTATCTTCGAAACGGCGACAACATCTGGTCGTATGATCCAATCAGCCGCAAATTTTCGCATACATCTTTAAAAGAAGCCTTGGGCGATTCAGATATGAAGCTTGATGATGTTGAACAGAACGATACCCGCTGGCGTGATAATTATAATGTTGCGGCTTTTGAAGAAGGAACTCTTGGAAAATATCCTGTTTATATCGTAACTCTTACTGCAAAAACAAGCGAACCTTCTTATGCAAAATCAAAATATTATATCCGTAAGGATGTTCCGCTTGTTCTAAAAGAAGAAGATTTTTCTGGTTCTGACCGTTTGATGCGTACTATTTTAATTCCAAAATATTCAAAAGTTCCTGCCGGTTATGTTTCTTCTCAGGTTATTATGCGTGATGAATTGAATAAGGGGGAACAGACTCAGCAGGTTATTTCTGACCTTACTTTTGATGCGCTTCCTGATAAGATTTTTACAAAGGCATATCTGGAAGGTTTGAATTAACAGAATATTCAGGAGGACAAGCTAAAAATTGCTTTCGCAATTTTCTTAACGCTTTCCTATAGAACACAGCCCGCTAGCGGGCTCTCACAGGAGTTTGTAGTTAATATGAAAAAAATACTTTCACTGATATTGTTGTCGTGTTTTTTTGTGGCATTTCCTATTTTTGCTCAAAGCGACGACGAGCTTTTTGGTGGTGACGATGACATGCTTTTTGGCGGCAAAGCTTTTTCGGAAAGCGGCAGTTCATCTGACGATGCACTTTTTGACGACGACGATTTGTTTTCTGATGATGATATGTTTACTGATGACGGAATTGTAGAAAGTTCCACCCAAAGCAAAGATAAGGTTTCATCCGATTTATCTAAAGGCGTGCTTTTCCAGAATGGTTCTATAAAAATTGGCGGCACATTTAATCTTGGAATGACAACTTATACTGTTTTTAAGGATGACTGGTCATTTGGAGAATCGTTAAAAAATACGTTCCTTATTCCAAAAGCAGACGGCCAGTTTACATTAGATGCGCGTCCTTCTGAAAATCTCAGGCTTTATGCAAAAACAGGCATTCATTATCCGTATCTTACGGAAGCAAATGCAAGCATGCTTTCTCTTGCACAGACAGCTGGAACTGTAATGATGGCTTCTTATACCGGCGGTATTAGTGATTTATCTGCAAACGGTGTTCTTCAAAATCTTTTTTATGTAAAAGAGTTGTTCAGTGATTTTAATTTTGGCGATAATGTTTCGTTCAGATTTGGAAAACAGACGGTAAGCTGGGGCGCAGGATATTTTTACAGTCCTGCTGATGTAATCAATGTTACGAAAATTGATCCAGAAAATCCTACGAACCAGCTGGAAGGTCCCCTTGCTTTACGTTCTCAGATTGTTTTTCCAGGAACCCAGAATGCCTTGTGGATTTATGCAATTCCTGATACAGAATACAGTGTTAGTGATGTAGGAGCCGGTACTTACTTAAGGGATACTGCTCTTGCTGCAAAAGGCGATATTCTTCTTGGAGACTGGGAACTTGGAATTGGCGGCTGGTATAAATATCATAAATCACCGCGTCTTATGCTTACTGCAACGGGCACGATTTTCAGAAATTACGGTATTTTTGCAGAAGGTGTCGTTGCGTTTGGAAAAGATAATGTAAAGGAAAATCAGTGGACAGATGATTATAGCGGCAACCGTGATTTAGTATGGCAGGGAACAATCGGATTTATGCGTTATTGGAAAAATCAAAATATAACTTTTGCTGCACAGTATTATTATAATCAGCAGGAACTTTATGTTGAAAATACAAAAGGCAAGGAAGTGACGTATGCATTTGCTTCTGGTGATAATCACGGACATAATCTTGCGGCAAACCTTTCTTTTGGAAAAGTTCTGATTTCTTCTTTAAGTGCATCTATTTTTGGAATGTATAATTTTACAACACAAAATGGACTTGCATCAGCATCATTGACTTATTCTCCAAGAAATCAATTTAGTGTTGGCTTTGGTCCGTATATGATGTTCACAAAAGATAATTCACCGAAAGTTGCGGCAAGATTTGAATTCAACTTAGGAAGTGGAAAATTCTAGATTATAAATACATTTTCTTTGATTTAGACGGTACTCTTACAGATCCTGCACAGGGCATTACAAATTCGTTTGTGTATGCCCTTAAAAAACTGGGGCATCCGATACCAGCTTACGAAACTTTGTGCAGTTTTATAGGACCTCCGTTGCCGTATACTTTTGAACAGACTCTCGGTTTTCCAAAAGAGCAGGTTGCAGAATGTGTAAGATTGTACCGCGAATATTTTGCCGAAAAAGGTCTTTTTGAAAATATTGTTTATAACGGTATTGAAGATTTGCTTGCCTCTTTGAATGATGAAGGGCGGTGTCTTTATGTTGCAACGTCAAAACCCGAAGAATATTCCATTCGTATTCTGGAGAAATTCGGGCTTGCAAAATATTTTAGGAAAATTTGCGGAAGCTGTATGGACGAAAGTCGCAGCAAAAAGAGCGAAGTTATAAAATATGCGCTTGAATGTGCGGGAAATCCTTCTTTGAACCAGGTTCTTATGATAGGCGACCGCAGTTACGATATAGAAGGCGCAAAACAAAATGGCATTCCATCTCTAGGCGTGCTTTTTGGTTACGGAAATCGTCCTGAATTAGAAAATGCTGGAGCAGATTACATTGCAGAAACTGTTGAAGAACTAAAAAGTATTCTTGTCGGTATAGTCTGAATTAGCCGGCAAATCGCGGATTTCATTCTTAAATTTTTTTTTGTGATGCGGTAATATTCCTTAATGAATCTAATTGTAGACATATAAGAGCCTCCTGAAATAGCTGTAACATGTTAAAGCGACTTTATTCAAAAGGCAAGTTTTTTTTATATGTCTACTTAAAAACTTCAATCGCGTACCGCACAGTATCCATAGCGTCTTTTCCGTAGAAATCGGCACCAATCTGGTCTGCGTATTCCTGGGTCATTACTGCACCGCCAACACAAACTTTTGCCCAAGGGCATTCGGCCCTAAGCTGTTTGATTGTTTCTTCCATGGCGGCAACGGTTGTGGTCATTAAGGCAGAAAGTCCTACCAGCTGAACTTTGTCTTTTTTGCAAGCCTCAACTACAGTTTCTGGCGGAACGTCTTTTCCTAAATCGATGACTTCAAAATCGTAGTTTTCGAGCAGGACTTTTACAATATTTTTTCCAATATCGTGAATGTCGCCTTTTACGGTTGCAATTATGACTTTTCCTTTAGACTCGCCTTTTTTGCCCGATTTTTCCATGTATTCGCGGATTTCTCCAAAAGCAGATTTTGCCGCTTCGGCTGCCATGAGCAATTGCGGAAGATACATTGTTTTTTGTTCAAAGCGTTTTCCAACGTAGTCCAGACCCGGAATCAAGTGCTTGTTTATGATTTCGAGAGAGTCGGTGGTTGTAAGAAGTTCGCGTGTTATGTTTGCCGCATCGGTTTTGAGCCCGTGGATGATTGCGTTGCTCAGCGGCGAAGTGCTAGGTGTAGCGCAAGCTTCTGTGCCAGTTTTACCGGCAGCGTTATCTGCTTGCGCTTCCAGTTTTTGAGAGGCAAAAACTGGGGGTGCGGAATTATTTAATTTATCACCTGCTTCTTCTGTCCAATTAATATATCCTGCGCAATTTTCATCCTTACCAAGCAACAGGGTTGTGGTGCGCCAGGCTTTTTGCATTTCGAGCTGAAGGGGATTCATAATTGCGGCGGAAAGTCCTGCGTGCATTGCCATCGTGAAGAAGCTTGCGGTAATAAATTCGCGCATCGGAAGCCCGAATGAAACATTCGAAATACCAAGGCTTGTAAGTCCGCCCATTTCTGCGATTGCTCGAACGGTTTCCAGCGTTGCAAGGCCTGCTTTACTGTCGGAACTAACTGCCATTGCAAGAGGGTCAATTATAATATCTTTTTTGCCAATTCCATATTTTGCGGCTTCTTCGTAGATTTTTCGCGCAATTTTAATTCGGCCTTCGCTTGTTTCCGGGATTCCGCCTTCATCGAGTGTAAGGGCAACCACAAGTCCGCCGTATTTTTTTACAAGAGGGAACACTGCGTCCATAACTTCCTGTTTGCCGTTTACAGAGTTAATCATTGCTTTTCCGTTGTAGCGTCGCAGGGCAGCTTCCATTACGTCCGGCTTTGTAGTGTCGATTTGCAGCGGCAAAGTTGTAACTGCCTGAAGTTCTTCCATAACACGAAGCATCATTTCTTTTTCATCAATTTCGGGCAGGCCAACGTTTACATCCAGAACCTGAGCGCCCGCTTCTTCCTGCTCCATTCCCTGGTGAATAATGTAAGGAATGTCCCCGTTTCGAAGCGCCTCTTTGAACTTCTTTTTTCCCGTCGGGTTGATTCGCTCTCCAATAAGCACGGTCGGGTATTCAGCCCCAAAGTATACGATTTTTGAGTTTGAAGAGACTGAGCCGATGGTAGGTGTTAGGTTATAGGTGTTAGGTTTTAGGGTGGAGGGGGAAAGCCTTCCCCTCGCTTCAGCCGCTGACGCGTCTTCCGCTACCCCTTCGCCTAGGGGCGCTCCCCCTAAAACCCCTGGAACAGATTTTTCGGGGTGTTGCGGGGTGTCCCCGCTAGAAGGGGTAGGTGGCAACGAAGTGCCGCCGAGGGGAAGACTTTCCCCTCCTTTAGCTAACTGCTTACAGCTAACCGCTAACCGCTTAATATACTCCGGGTTTGTTCCGCAGCAGCCGCCAAGAATCATCGGGCCAAGGGCAGAAAGTTCTTCCATGGCTTTTACAAACTGGTCGGCAGGAACATCAAAAACGGTGTTGCCATCTACAACTTTTGGAAGACCGGCGTTTGGTTTTACAAGAACTGGCACTGTAGCGGCGCGGCAAAGGCGTTCAACGGTAGGCTTCATTTCCAGAGGACCAAGGCTACAGTTTACACCAACGGCACTAACACCAAGGCCTTCCAGCATTGCAACCATAGTTTCGGGAGTCGAACCGCTCAAAGTACGGCATTCTTTGTCGTAAACGTTACTTACGATAATCGGAAGGTCAGCCGGGGCAATCCCAAGTTCTTCCATTGTTTCTTTTGCGGCAAGAACGGCAGCTTTTGATTCATAACCGTCGTTCATGGTTTCTATCATTACACAGTCGATTTTTGGAAGGAGGTCATTTGTGGAAGCAGCGCGGTCAGCGTTTGTAGTGGCGCTGGCGTTTGTATTTTCCGATTTTTGTACAGTCTTAAATGCCGGGCGGAAGGTTTTCTTAAAAAGATTCACGCAGTCTTCAAAATCTAGGTCGCCCATTGGTTTGAGCAATTTTCCGCAGGAGCCTATATCAAAGGCAATAAAATATTTTCCGTCGGGATTTTCTGCAAGAACTTTCTGTCGTGCCTGGTTTGCATTTTCGATTGCAGCCTCAATAAGCCTTTCCAGTTCCAGCGGAAATTTGGTGATAAAAGCGCCGAATGTGTTTGTATTTACAATATTTGAGCCAGCCGCAAAATAATTGTAATGCAGCTGAACAATACGGTCGGGATGTTTTGTATTCCAGGTTTCGGGAAGTTCACCGGGTTTTAAGCCCATTCCCTGCAAAACTGTACCTGTACCGCCGTCAAAAAATAAACGCTCTTTTCCTAATAAATTGCCAAGTTTTTCCATAAATGCATTGTAACATATTGCGGGGGTTTGTGCGAGATAATTGGATACTAATCAGATAGGTTGATTATGTAACAGACTGTGGGCATCATTATATTTGATTGCCGTATAAAAAAACAGACGGGCATTTTTCAATGTCCGTCTGTTTTATAAAATGCAAAGTGCTTTATCTTAATGCACTTGCTTCTTCTTTAGTTGCTTTTTTCCAGAACTGGCTGCGTCCGAAAGGTCCTACTTCACCGCGCATTTCAAGCGTATCATGCTTATATTTTTTTCCGTCAGCTTTGTGGAAAGTAATGCGGCATTTGTAGCGTTTTCCGTCGCCCGGATCAATGATGTAGCCGTTAGCCCATTTTCCTGTATCATGTTTCTGCAAATCCCAAATCCATGAAGTGCCGACAGAAGGTAGAGTTCCAATGTCTGCGTTATTCATAAAATTGTCATAATGTTTGCCGGCTCCACCAGTTGCAAGTACATCCTGAGGTTGGTCTGCTACAGAAAGAATTTGTCCTGTTAATTTCCCCCCTTTCTCCTGAATCTCCCATCCGGCAGTTGCCTTGTTTGATTTTTCGTCTACACTAATCCAGAATCCTTCAGCAGGATCTGCGGCAAAACAAAAAGTGCCTGCTAAAACGAGTGCAGCGAAAATGGCAGTAAGTTTTTTCATAAATACCTCCAAAAACTCATAAATATTGAATAGTATAACATGTGAATTTTCAGTAGGCAAATAAAAAATAACAAAAAGTTATATAAAAGTGAGAAATTGAATTATTGTAGAGATTTAAAGTTCCAAATCAACGACTGTCGCTTCTGTCGCGCGAATCAAATCATCCGGTTTAATTTTAATCTGTACCCCGCGTTGTCCGCCGCTTATGCATACTTTGTCGTGAAGGATGATTGTTTCATCAATAAATGTCCGGAATTTCTTTTTCATGCCGAGCGGAGTACATCCCCCGCGAATATATCCTGTAAGTCCCAGAAGTTCTTCCTGTTTTACCGGCACGATTTCCTTGCATCCTGCTGCCTGCCGTGCTTTTTTTAGATTGATTTCGCTTACGGCACTTTGACAGAATACGCATATTTCTTTTGTATCGGTTCGCATTACGATTGTTTTGTAAACAGTTTCTGCCGGTACTCCGAGTTTTTCTGCCATGCGTCCTGCAGCTCCACGTGCGAGTTCGTGTTCTCCGTTATCTTCGTATTCGGCAGCCTCGTATTCAATTCCAAGCCCGTCTAAAATTCTCATTGCATTTGTTTTTTTAGTATTGTTTTTCATGTTTTCCTATTGAATGATTAAATCTTCCGAAAGAGTAAGTAGTTTTACTACCGGAATTGTCTGTTTTTTTATGCTTCCGTCTGGATTTTTTATTGAAATATTAACGTTGCTTGCTGCAATTTCATTTGCGGCTGTCTGACCATAAAATGCACCGATTGTTTCAATGTATTCCTGTTCTGGAATATCTTCCTCGTTAAAAACGGGTGCAAGCAAAAGATCCATAAGAAGTACAAGCTGCTCGTCAGATGATTTGTAGAAATTTACAAGATTTGCAGGAGACAGTTTTGCATACAGCAGTGCAGATTTTTTTTCTTTTTGTGCTTTTACAGAAAGAATGCCAGAAGTAAAAAGGTATGAGGTTTTTTTTGCATCTTTCATGCTTATTGAAATTTGAGTTTTTCCATCGGTATTTGCCTTTACATCAGTAAATCCCGATTTAGAAAGTTCATAAATGATTTCTTTTGTGTCAAAAAAGGCTTCTCCTTCGGTAGCAGCTCCAATCATGCTTTTTAAGCCCTGTCCAAAACTTCCGGAGAAAGCCAGTTTTACAGTGCCGTCATTCAAAAGTTCTGCATCTATATCAGCAGTACAGGATGAAAGTGCAAATATTGAAATCAGGCATAATGCAAAAAATATTTTTTTCATATTTTATCGTTTGTATAAATAGTCTTTATCTTTGAAAAGAACTTAAAGGTAAAGATACTTTTATTCCAGTGTATAAAGAAATGCCGGCTGCAAGTGAATCAAGAACTGGCAGTGCCCTTCCATCGTATGGATTGTAAGAACTGAAGCTTATGTCCTGAACAACCTGCAATGCTGTTGAACCAATATTAATTGTTGGTGTTGCAAATGTTATTCCTGCAATTCCCGGTAAACCAAAAGAATTTTCGTTGCTTGATTTATTTGAAGGAAGCGGCTCTTCTATAAGAGTTAACATTGGACCTGCATAAATTTTTATATAATCGTTGAAATTTAATGATAAAAGAACAGGTATATGAATAACCCCAATGTCGCTTACTCTTCGTACACCCAATGAAAGTTCTGGTTCAAAAGGAATTTTTGCGTAACGTGCTCCAAGCTGAATGTCAAAGCCTTTGTAACCGAATGAATATGAGTTTAGTGAAATTAATGCCCAGTCAATAGTTGCTGAAGCATCAAAAATAAGGTTTTGAGAGAAATTTCCGTTTGGTACGTAGAAACTTGTGTGGAATAAAGGAGTTTCTGTATTGTTATTGGTAGCTGTTTCTTTTGCTGTATTTTTTGGAGCAGCAGGTTTTACAGTTTCTTTTGTAGTTGTTTTTTCAGCGGCTTTTCGAGTTTCTTTTGTTGCACTTTTTGCGCTGTCTGATTTTCCTGAAGCTTTTATGAATTTTCCAGCTCCGACATAGCGTTTTCGCCAGTAATCTGCACTTAATGAGGTTACTGCAACGCCTCTGTTAGGACCTTCGCTTAATGCTGAAACAAATTGACCGTTTCCTATATAAACTCCTACATGCGAAACTGAAGCAGAAAGTGTTGTCTTAAAGAAAACAAGGTCACCGGGTTCCTTTTCGCTGTCCGAAACTAAAGTTGTGTATCTATACATTGCGCTTGCGGTTCTTGGAAGCTGGATTCCTGTAGATTTTTGTGCCGTGTAATAAACTAAACCTGAACAGTCAAAGCTGTTTGGTCCTATTGAACCGTAGGAATAAGGTTTTCCGACACATTTTTTAACTTCCTCAACAAATTTGTCGCGGTAAATTTTTGCTTGTGCGGGAGACATTTCTGCATGACATATTCCAGAAAACAGGAATAAAAATAATAAAGCCGATAACTTTGTTTTATTTTTCATAACACTTAAGTTATCGGCTATTTTTAGAAAAAAATCAACATCGAAAGGCTGCTGTCATTTTTAATGGGCAGGAGCCTTATGCTGCTGTAATCTGTATTTTCTTTGGTTCTGCATTTTCTTTTTTCATAACGGTAATTGTAAGAATACCGTTTTTGAATGTCGCATTTATTCCGTCATAGTCAGCATTGTCCGGTATGATGAATTTTCTTGTGAAATCTGCATTGCTTCTTTCGCGAAGCAGATATTTTTCTTCTTTTTTTGTTTCGTTTTCTTTGCTGTCTTTTGAAACATTTTTAATAGAAGAAATTACAAGATTGTCATTTTCAAGTTCAATGTTCACGTCGTTTTCTGTTCGTCCTGGAAGTTCCATTTCAAGAATATATCTGTCTTTCTGTTCCATAACGTCAACTTTTGGTGCAGCACAGTTTGTGTTCCATACAGGATATACAGGGCGTGCAGTTGTACCGCATAATAAATCATCAAAAAGTGAATTAAAAAGTGTCATATCGTTCATAATTTTGTCCTCCAGACTGATTTGTTTGTTGTAATCTACGTTACATTAATATAATAGCAATAATCGTGCCAAGTAAAATAATGCAAAATAAAATCAAAAAAAATATGAATTATTTATATTAGGAATGAAAAATCAGATGTTTGTGATTAGTATGCCTGTATATCAGGGAAAATCTTACCCGATATTTTTGGAAACAAGATTTAAGCGTTTCATTTTTACAATATTATTCAGTTCTTTAGTTGTAATTTGGGAAATTTTGACACAGGTTTGGTTTAGCATAAAAAAATCATATCGCATATTTTTCTAATATATGTTATAATCAAGATTAATGAGAACAGAAGCATTTGGGTCAGCAGTAAAGTTGACGAACGAGGGAGAGCTTGCACTATTTTTTATAGGAACAGGCAGTGCTTTTTCTAAAATTAATTTTCAGACAAATCTTATAGCTATAAAAGGCGATCAGCATCTTCTTATTGATTGCGGCACTATGTGTCCCTTTGCATTGGAAACAACTTATAATACCAGACTTTCCGAAATACGCGACGTTCTTTTTACACATCCGCATGCAGATCATATTGGTGGAGCAGAAGAACTTATTCTAAAAGCACGTTATGTAAACAAAGAAAAAGTTAATATCATTATAACAGAAGAATTTAAAAAAAAGTTGTGGAATGAATCGTTGAGAGGCGGATGTCAGTACAGTGAAACTGGAAAAATGACATTCGAAGATTATTTCCGTCCTTATTATCCTACAAGACTTATAAAAAAACCTTTTGAATTATTTGAATATAATCACGGTTCAATGAACCTTAAAATTTTCCGTACAAAGCATGTTGTAACAAGACCGAATTCTTTTAAGGATTCTCAGGTTTCTTATGGAATTCTTTTTGATGAAAAAGTTTTGTTTACAGGTGATACACAATATAATCCTGCACAATTGGAATGGTTTTTGGAAACATTTCCTTCTATTGAAGTTATTATTCATGATTGTGATGTAATGGGCTATTCCGAAGGCGTTCATGCTTCTTATAAACAGCTAAAACAGCTTCCTTCCGAAATTCGGAAAAAAACAATGCTTGTTCATTATAATAGTGCGGCACAAAAAGTTTCGCCTGCTGAAGATGGATTTATAGGCTTTGTAAAACCTGGAATATATTATTATTTTTAGCAATACGTCGAATCAAGGCACGTTTGCGCTTAAAGCTAAATAAAAAAGCCCTTTTTGAAATATTTTCAAGAAGGGCTTTTTATATGATCCGGATGCGATTCGAACGCACGACCTTCCGCTTAGGAGGCGGACGCTCTATCCAGCTGAGCTACTGGATCATAAGTAAAAAGAATTATACATTAAAAATCGGAAGTTCTGCAAGACACACGAAAATAACTACGGTATAATGTTAAAATAATGGAACGGAAGACTTTTCATCGTTTATTCGAAATCGTTTCTTTTATTATTCTTTCTCTTGCGTTTGTATTAAGCCTGATTCTTGAGGCGGATTCATTAACATGGATTCCGTTTGCAAAAGTTTCCGTTCCTGTTGCTAATGGATTATGTGCCCTTGCCTGTATTCCTCTTATGTTTAAGCCCGGAATTTACAGACTGGAATGTGGCATTCTTTTAGTTCAAAGTTTTTTTACCTGCTGGACGGGCTACGAAACTTTGGGGGTATTTTTGTATTCCGCAATGATAATCACACTTTTTAGTAACGGCTTTTTCCAGAAGTATATGCATAGAAGGCTTGTACTTCTTATTGTCGGTTGGATAGTTTGTCTTTTTGGTGTGATTCCTTATGGGCTTGCAAGATGCCTGCTTGTTTATGCAACATTTCTTTTTATGCTGGCGTTTAATTATGCCTTTTATCTGAAATTTAAGGAGATGTTTTCTCCGTTAGTTCAGATTCAGTCTGTTGATGCCCTGATAAAACTTCCGGAAGCTGGTGAAACAATAAATATTGCAGAATGCGGATTCACCGAACGGCAATTGCAGATTCTGGAAGCTTTTCTAAACGAAAATGCAACCTATAAAGAATTATCCGACAGATTTTACATAAGTGTTTCGACCGTAAAAAAAGAGATGTCATATATTCTGCATCAATTTGGTATTTCAACCAGCGAAGAGTTACGAAAAGTTTTTGCTCTTTACAACGTTGTTTTTGATAAACCTGATAATAACAAAGATAATAAGTCCTCCAGTAAAAAATAACCTGGTTATTTTTTTCAGTAACCAGGTTATTTCGTTCAAAATGCAGGGTCTGCTCCTATTCAGTACTAGACTTTGAAAATATAATTTAAGCATAAACTTTATATTTTCGGAGTGTAGGTCTATGAAAAAACTTATCAGATTTGTAGCACTTTGTGTTGCACTTATTTCAGTTGGATGTTCAAATTCTCATGAACAGGCATTAGAAGAAATTGATTCAGAATCATTAAGTAACAGACAGATTGCAACACAGTATGTTGATAACATGTTGAAAATGAATGATATTTGTTCGTCGCGTTCTGCGACAGATTCTGACTATCCATTATTCTTGTATGGAACAGATATAGTGGATAAGAATGGAAATAAAATTTTCTTTGAAGATTTTTCAGAAGAAGAAAAGCAGGTATTTTATGAAGTATGGAAAGAAAAATATATTGAAAATCTTGAAGATAAAATGGGGGCAATAGACAGTCTTGCAGGAAGACTTGTTATGGAAAATAAAGCTTTCATTATGACAGAAAAAGGTGCAGCTCGCTCTGTAATAAGTAATCCCGAGAAATTTCTTGAAAAGTATCTTAAGAATCTGGAAAAATTGGGAAAGACTGCTTCTGCCAGAAATGCAGGAAAAGGTGAGAATCAAAATGTAATTACTGAAGGTTGCAATAATCATGTGTCGATAGAAAAAATGAAATCAGTATATAAAAAAGGTAGAGTTCTTGTTTGCACAGATTATAATTCTTCTGGTTCATCATCTGGAAGTGGAAGTTCTTCAAATTCTTCTGGTTCATCATCTGGAAGTGGAAGTTCTTCAAATTCTTCCGGTTCGTCATCTGGAAGTGGGAGTTCTTCAAATTCTTCTGGTGGTAATTTTGGACATGCTTCAATTATGAGTGAAAATGAATGGAATCCTTTTTGGGAAGATGATGCTCGTTCAAAAGCTACCGTAACTTCCTATGCCTTATGGGCTGGTGCACAATGGGAAGGAAAAACTGATGGAGTTCAGTATGAACCTATTGGTGTTTGGACAGGAACTTCTGGAGGTTCTTCCCATAATGTAAGTATTTTTGATGTTGGTAGCAGTAAATGGGTGTGGGCTTGGTTTAAGAGTCATTATGAATTTACTAATGCTCCTGATTCTGCTTATAACGGAGCTGCTGAATATGCAAAAAATCAGATAGGTAAAGGATATTGGATACATCTTATTAATAAAAATGACACAAGTTCATTTTATTGTTCTCAGTTGTGCTATAAAGCATGGATTGAACAATCGTCTGCTTATGATTTATCTTTTGGAACTCTTGCTCTGCCATCAAATATTGCATCATCTTCAAATTCAAGGCTTGTAGTTTCATATTCAAACTGGTAAAGAGGTGACTCTATGAAAAATCGATTATCATTTCTTTTGCTAAGTTTTGTTATTCTGTTTCTTTTTTCCTGCAATATGTATGTTCCGATAAAAGAAGAAAACTTCGAAGCAGTAACAGCAAAAACAACAATAAAAACTTTTGAACAGCTTAATGAGCCAATTGTAATTTCAATGGAAGTTTCTGAAAAAGAATACTTGTTTGGAATGAAAAGTGAAAATTATAAGACAAAAAGATTAGGTTCTGTAATCGCTGTTCTTGATGTTGAAACAGATACTGTATATGACTGGATTTTTTATCCTGGTGCACATGGTTTTGCTTCATGGAGACTTACAGAGGCTGGAACAAATCCTGTCAGGTATCTTATGTCTAGTCCTGGAACTAAAGGAACTGCTGTTCTTTCCCCTGAAAAAACGACACTTACGATTGTTGCAACTGGAATAAATGAGAACTTTTGGTGCGATAAAACAACCGGAACAAAAGTACCTCTTTCATATTATGAAATATGTAAAGAGTCTGAGGAAATTTTATTTAATTATTATACAAAAATGTTTGATTGCGAAACTTTTTCTTTATCAGAAGCAAATTATAATATTCAAACAAATAATATAAGTACTATTTATTTAATGCGAGATGATCCTGATGGAAACTTATGGATATCGTATCAAAAATCAAATGATTTGGTTATGGTTCAGAAATTTGATTTAATAAACGAAATCCCATCAGATTCATATGAATTTAGTTTGAAACAAGGTTTTTCGTATTATCATGTTGATTATGTGTCTAATGATTATGTTTTTGTCAGTTATAATGGATATTTTGAGGGAAAGGGAACAGGCTTAGTCGCTATAGACAGGCATACTGGAGAAAAAATTAAGATTTCAAATCTGGAGTCTGATATAGATATGATGTATGTTAATATGGTTCAGAAAGTCGGAGACTCTTTTTATGCCATTGCACCTAATTCTCTCGGTTCAGGAAGACCAACTGGAGTAAATTTGTACAAACTTAATATGGAAACTAAGAGTGCAGAAAAAGAATTTTTCCTTCCGTTTGACATGACAGAAAATACTTATGTCCGCGGTAACAGAATCTATTTTATGTGTTCCAGAAAAATTAACGACATAACCTACACTTATTACGACACCGAAACAAAATCTCAGGGAGATGTTGTTCGGGTAACGTTCGATGATGTAATTAATACGGTGAAGGAATAATTATTGTAGAATAATTCTGTACTAGAACAATCCTGTGATTATTCCGTCGTCGTTTACGTCTATATTCAGAGCAGCAGGCATTTTCGGCAGGCCAGGCATTGTCATAATGTCGCCTGCAAGGGCTACAATAAAGCCAGCTCCTGCATATAGCTGTACGTCGCGGACTGGGAAAACGTAATCTTTTGGTGCTCCAATAAGTTTCGGATCATGCGAAATTGAATTCTGCGTTTTTGCAATGCATACCGGAAGATTGCCATAGCCTTTTTCTTCGAATGCCTTCAGCTTTTTTAATGCGGCACTGTCAAAATCAACAGATGAAGCGCGGTAGATTTGTGTCGCAATTGTCTTTATTTTTTCGGTAAGAGGCATATCAAGCTCATACAGCGGGTGGTAGTTTGATTTTCCGCTGTCGGCAACTTCAGCAACAACTTTTGCAAGGTCTTTTGTGCCTTCGCCGCCTTTTTCCCAGCCTTCAGAAAGAACTGCCTTTGAACCGTTCTGTTCGCAAAGTTTTTCCAGCAGTTTTATTTCTTCATCCGTATCGGTAATAAATTTATTTACAGCTACAACAGGTTCTACGCCAAACTTACGGATATTTTCTATATGCACTTTAAGATTTTCAAAGCCTTTTTCCAACGCCTTACAGTCTTGAGTTGCCAGGTCTGCTTTTGCAACACCGCCATGCATCTTCAACGCGCGGATTGTTGCTACAATTACAACAGCATCTGGTTTTAATCCTGCGGCTCGGCATTTAATATCAAGGAATTTTTCAGCGCCAAGGTCTGCTGCAAAACCCGCTTCTGTAATTACATAATCTCCACATGCAAGCGCACAAAGGGTTGCATTAACGCTGTTGCATCCGTGCGCAATATTTGCAAAAGGACCACCGTGAACAAATGCCGGATTTTTTTCCAGAGTCTGTACAAGGTTTGGTTTGATTACATCTTTTAAAAGTGATGCAATTGCACCTGTGCATTTAAGCTGTCCAAATTTAACGTCGTTTTTAGAATAATCCTGACCAATTACAATGCGGTCAATGCGTTCTTTCAGTTCCGAGATTGTGCGGCTAAGACATACAATTGCCATGATTTCTGATGCAACTGCAATTGTAAAATGGTCTTCGCGCGGAACTCCCTGCATTCTTCCGCCAAGTCCGATTGTGATGTTTCGCAATGCACGGTCGTTTAAATCTACGCAGCGTTTCCACGAAATTGTACGCGGATCAATATTAAGTTCGTTGCCCTGCTGAAGGTGATTATCAATAAGGGCAGCAATAAGGTTATTTGCAATTGAAATGGCATGAATGTCGCCTGTAAAATGCAGGTTGATTTCTTCCATAGGAACAATCTGCGCATATCCGCCGCCACATGCACCGCCTTTTACGCCAAAACAAGGTCCAAGACTTGGTTCTCTTAAAGCTACAACGGTTTTTTTGCCGATTTTATTAAGACCGTCAGCCAGTCCTATAGAAACTGTAGATTTTCCTTCGCCGGCAGGGGTAGGTGTTACTGCTGTTACTAAAATTAATTTGCCGCTTTTTTCCGAAGCTTTTTTCTGTAAAAGTTTAAGCTCTTCGAAGGTGATTTTTGCCTTATATTTTCCATAAAGTTCAAGGCTGTCTTCAGAAATCCCGATTTTCTCTGCAATTTTTGTAATCGGTTCCATAACGTTTTTCTGTGCGATTTCGATATCAGTCATATAACACCTCTTTAAAAAGTTGTGCAAAGTTTATTCTAGATTTCGTTTATTTTCAACAGGTCTATTTCTTCTTCACTCAATTCCCTGTATTTTCCAGGTTCAAGCGAGTTATCTAAGAGCAGTTTTCCCATGGAAATTCGTTTTAAATAAACAATCTTGTTTCCTGCGGCTTCAAACATCCTTTTTACCTGATGATATTTTCCTTCGTAAATTGTTAGAAGTGCACACCGGTTTTGTAAAGAATATTCATCAGCAGTTCTTTGCTGTGAGGTTTCTGTTTCAGCTTTGTTGTAAAGTGCTTGTTCTGAAATTACAAAACTTGATTTTTTTAGATGATTTTGAATTATTTCTTCTGTACACCATTCAATGCTTGCCGGAGCACATTTAAATCCATCTTCGTTTCCGTCAGGGCCTACTTCTATGCCTTCTTCAAAAAGCCGTGTAATCTCTTTTTTATGTTCCCCGCTTTCGGCATCACGCAGAATGCAGAAATATGTTTTTGAAACATGCGTCTTTGGCGAAATAAGGCGATGTGTAAGTTCTCCGTCGGTCGTAAAAAGTAAAAGGCCTTCTGTGTCTAAATCAAGGCGTCCTACAATATGAAGTTTGTCGGCAAGATATGGAGTACGGAATTTATCTTCAAGTAAATCAAAAACAGTCTGATGTTGTCCGTCTTTTGCAGAAGAAATCGTATTTGTAATCTTATTCATCATAAGATAAATTTCGCCGTGAAGATTCAGCTGTTCGCCGTCAACGCAAATTATATCTTTTTCTGTATCAACCTGTTCTGCAGGATTATAAATCTGTTTTCCATTAACAAGTACTTCCGACGAACGCAAAAGTTTTTTTATATCCTTGCGGGAACCAAATCCTTCGTGAGCAAGTATTTTGTCAATTCTATCCATAATATGTTCCTAAAAAATGAATTTATATAAAATTTTAAATGAAAAATATCAAAGGATTCCAGGTTTTTTGTGCAGAAGAAACAGATATTCTTTTACATGAATGTCTCTTCCGCTTAAATTTCTGGAGCCGCGGAAAGTATTATATTTTGATTCAAGAACCGAAACGCTGCCGTATTTAGAAAGCATGGCAATCATATCCTCTTTTGAAATAAAACCTTCAGAATTAAACGAAATGAGTATGAATTTTGCTCTTAGTGAGGCAATCAAATCTTCGAAAACGCCCGAAATTTGTTTTTTCTTGTTGTATGCAGAACGGTTCCAGTCTGCCGGAATGCCTGAAATTCTGCTTATGTGTTCGCGGTCGGGCTTCTTGTAATCGGCAATAAGATTCAGCATAAAATAGTTAGAACCATACGGATGCTGATTATACGGCGGATCAAGATAGGCAAGGTCGTATTCAGGACAAAAATCGTAAAGTTCTGTTGATTTTGCAAGCGTGTTTGCATCTTTGTTGAATACTTTAAAATCGCACGTAAAATTTGAAAAAACAGGAAAAGGCAGGCATATTTTACCGGTAATGCGCGACAAAGCATTCTGCCCGCTGCCTCCAAACTGCCCGATTCCTGTTTTTGAATTTTTATAAAACCCTTTAAAAATTCCAGCCGTATTTGCATGAATTGAAGCTTCGGAAAGTAAAGGCGCGGTAAAAAACTTCTGATACTGTTCTGGAATGTCCGACGCAATATTCTGACGGATTACATCTATATAATTTGCATTGTAATTTGTGTAAAAGCAGCGGTCTTCTTTATGAATATTCTGAATATCAGCGGGAGAATAAAGCTCTGAAATAAAGCCCGGGTTTTTATATGTGCCATTTTTGCGTTGAATTTCTAGGTCTTTTACCTGCGCTGCAGTTTTTTCTGTAAGATTTTGATGCAGTTCTTTTAGTTTTTCTGTAAGTTCCGGCTCGGGATTTGAAAGGTAGCAGTTGTTTATAAGACATGAATATTTTTCCAAATCATTTACTGCAAGTTGTTGCGAAAACTGTTTAAGATATCTGGCCACAATTCCGCTTCCCGAAAAAACGTCAAGACAGTTCAACTTTTTTTTACCAGATTCGTTGCAGACTGTCTGAATGCCTTTGTCTATAAGAGGAAGCAGTGCCCGTTTGTTTCCAATATATGTAATGAGCTGAGTTTGCAGGTATTCGGGATTTTCTTTGTAAAATGCAGGAACTTGTGTATTCATAAATTATGTTTATTATTTTATCAAAATATTTTTACATTGTGAATTATATAAATTTTTGTTAAAATGATTTTATGTCTAGAAAAGCAATAATCCAAGTTGAAAATTTTGACAAGGTTAGTGAATTTGCACGTTATCTGGTTTCTTCAGGATGGGAAATTCTTTCTGCCGGTAAAACAGCGTCCTTTTTTAGAAAAGAACGTATTCCATTTACCGAAGAACAGTCGCTTTCTGATGCAAAAATTGATTTAAGGGCTTCTTCTAATTTAATGAGGAGTATTATTTCCGCGGATATCAGTAAGCCTAATTCTGATTTTAGAAATGTATCTTTAAATCACTCTGATGAATATCCTGCTTCGCTCGAAGCTCTTGTTGGTAATACGCAGGATACTGAATCTTTAACGGGCGATGTTTTTATTGTCTGTATGAATTTGTATCTTCCTTCTGAACCTGTTACTAATACTTCGCTTTTTTATTCAACTGAATTCTTCTATTCAACTGTTATAAGAAATGCCTGCAGCAATTACGAAAATGTTATGGTAATTACCGATCCGGAAGATTATAAGGAATCGATGGTCCTTTTGCGAACCGATAATGTTTCTAAAGAATTCCGTTTTTATCTTGCGGGCAAGGCTTTGAATTTCCTTTCTGCTTATGAAGGCACTCTTTCTTCTTTTATAATGGATACTTCTCCGTATGCCCCTGAATTCATTCCGTATCTTTCATTCCCGTTAAAAAAATATATGGAACTTCATGGCGGTTCAAATCCTCAGCAGGTTTCATGTTTATATAATTTTACTTCTGACCGTGGTGCTTTGAGCGGTTTTAAGAAACTTCAGGGAAAAGAGCTTACTTACAATATAATTTCTGATTTATCTGTTGTATGGGATTTGATAAGTACGCTTTTTATTAATTTAAAGAATCAGTTTACGGTAAAAAGTATTAACAGCGAAGGATATGAATTTACCTCGCAGTTTACACCTCTTTCGGGAACGGTATTTACTGTTGCCGTTAAAAACAGGGCAATAATAGGGGCTGCGCTTTCCACAAATGTTCTGGATTCTTTTAAGAAAACTTATACTTATGATTATGAAATTATAAATGAAGTTGTTCTTGGATGCAGTGCTGTTATTGATGAGGAAGCTGCAATGGAAATTGCAAAGGAAGATTTTGCTGCAATAATTGCTCCTGGATTTACTGACGAAGCGCGCGAAATCTTTTTGCAGAATAAAAATATCAGGCTTATTCCAACCGCCCGTGTTTCTATTCTTCCGTATGAAATTCAATTGATAAATGGCGGACTTCTTTTTCAGTCAAGAGATAAAGTTCTTTTTGATCACTGGAATGTTAAGACTAAAATGCGTCCTTCGCAGAAACAGACTGACGAAATGTCACTTGGTATGCTGATTGCATTGCAGTCGCGTTCGTATACAGCTGTTCTTTTGCGTTCAAATGCAATTGTTGGAATTTCGCAGGGATGTACGTCGGTAAACAAAGCTGTACGTAATGTATTAAACGAAGCAAAAGATTATGAACAGCGAAACCGTGATTCAAATCAGTTTGGCGCAGATACTCTTGCCGATATTCTTGTAAGTGATTATGCAATTCCTTTTACAGACGAAGTTCGTGAACTTATTGAAAAAGGTGTAACATCTATTATTCAGACTGGCGGAACTTCTACCGATGATGAATTTATAAAATTCTGTGATGAACGTGGCGTTGTAATGGTGTTTACAGATATGACGCATATTTCATTCTGATTTTTTTTTTGGAGAGTAATATTCAACGGCATTCACCCAAAAGAATGCCGTGTTTTTTATTTTTGGGAGGATTAAGATGATTTTTTCTTTAGGTGAATTTTTGCAGCAGTTTTGGGGACCGGGAAGACTTCTTCAGTCGTATGCGGTTCTTATTGCCCTTGCCTTGTATTCAGGATTTTTTCTTTCTGTAAAATTAATTCCAAAATTTTATGACTTTTTACCGCATGACCGTGGCCGCGATTTTGCATTAAAAGAAAATTCTGAAGCTGCAAAAGGTAAACCGACGGGAGCTGGTTCTGTATTCATAACTCTGTTCTGTGTGTTGTGCATAATCATTGTTCCAATGAATTTTTACCGTGGAGCGGTTGTTGCACTTACATGGCTTACTATGCTTACAGGTTTTCTTGATGACCGAAGTGTAACAAGCTGGGGTGAATATTTGAAAGGTTTTCTTGATCTTGTAATAAGTGTTGCGACTGCCTTTGTTCTTTGCTACGGATTAAAAAAAGCTTCTTCTGACGGCGTTATTTATTTCTGGATGCCGTTTATTTCAAATCATATTGCAGTTCATCCTGCTGTGTTCATTGTTATCTGTACGATTATGCTCTGGGCTTCAATCAATACAACAAACTGTACCGACGGTGTTGACGGACTTTCTGCATCGCTTGTGCTTATTGGTGTACTGACGCTCGGTAGTGTTTTTTATCTTATTCTTGGACATAAACAGATTTCTGCATATCTTCTTGTACCGCACATTCGTTATGGAGCAAACTGGGCTGTTATGATATTCGCGTTGGGCGGTGTATTGATGGGTTATCTATGGCACAACGCTTTTCCAAGTAAATGTCTTATGGGTGATGCAGGAAGCCGTGCACTCGGATATTTTATAGGCGTTTGCGTAATGGTTTCGGGCAATCCGTTCCTTATTCTTGCAACTTCAACTGTTATCTTTATAAACGGTGGAATGGGACTTTTAAAAGTATTCCTGCTTCGTTTCTTTAAGATAAAGATTTTTGAAAATATTCGTTTTCCATTGCATGACCATATGAGAAAGAATCACGGCTGGTCACCTACACAGGTTCTTATTAAATTTATGATTATGCAGATTCTGATAACATCTGTTGTTCTTGGAATCTTCTTTAAGATTAGATAAAAAAAATGAGGTGGTTTCGACAAGTTCAACCACCTCATTTTTTTTTAGTTCTTAAATACTTCAACGAGTGTTTCTGCGTCACGGATAATGTTATCTATGATACAGTATTCATTTTGCTGATGTGCCTGATCGTCGAGGGAACTCCATACTACGGCTTCAATGCCTTCGCGCCTTAATTCTGCGCCAACCGTTCCACCGCCAATGCCTATAAATTCCGGTTCAATGCCATGTGTTTTTTTGATTGCATTTGCAAGAATTTTTGCAGCTTTTGAATCAGCTGATGTTGCAGGCGATTCAGATTTTTGCGGTGTTGAATAGTCAATTTTTACACCGTATTCTTTTTCTACATCGCGGCAATGTTTTTCGACTTCTGCAAGTACGTCCGAAAGTTTATAGCATGGAAGAATTCTGCAATCCATATAGAATGTATCTTCTCCCGGAATGATGTTTATGCTTTGAACGTTTGCCTCGCGTTTTGTCGGCTGGAACGTGGAGTAGTTTGGTTCAAAAAGACTGTCTTTCTTGTCAAAAACTTTTTCCAGATTGTGCAGGCGTACAGAAAGGTCGCAGGCCGCAAGGCATGCATTAGCACCGCTGTCTGGGCGTGAACCGTGCGTCTGTTTGCCTTTTACATGAACTTTAAGCCACAGAAGATTTTTTTCGGCAATTTCGATTGTACGTCCTTCTTTGTCGCCGCCGTCAGGAATAATAACAATGTCGCTTTTGTTGAACAGATTTGTGTTATTCAAAAGCCATATCATTCCGTATTCGCTGCCGTTTTCTTCATCAGCAGCAAAAAGAAGTTTTATTGTATGTTCAGGTGTTATGTCATTCTCTAAATAATAAAGGGCTGCAAAAACTGCTGAACACAATCCCTGCTGGTCATCTTCTACACCGCGACCGTAAAGTTTGCCGTCTTTTTCGACAACTTTCCATGGATCTGTATTCCAGAGCGACAAATCTCCGACTGGTACTACATCAATATGTGCTATAACCCAGATTGCATAATCATTTTGTTTGCCAGGAATTTCTGCAACGATGGACGGACGTGAACCTGAAGATACACGGCTGTCTGGTGCTTCGTATCGGCTTATTTTTGTAAAGCCTTTTTCCTTGAGCCATTTTTCAAGAGCGTCCGCTTTTTTTGTTTCTCCGTCGCCGCCACCTTCCGGGGCAATTGCAGGAATTGAAGTAAGCAGAGTTTCGAGTGCAACCATGTCGTTTTTGCGGCCGGTTAAAAATGCATGTGAATCAGTCATTGTTTATTATGCCTCCACGCTGTAAAAAAATTCCTTAGTTTTTGTAAACTTCCCAGGTTGTTTTTACAAGAGTGTCTACATCAGAATATTTTGGTTCCCAACCAAGCAGTTTTTTTGCAAGTGCTGATGTTGCATAAAGGCTTGCAGGGTCTCCTGGTCTTCTTGCAACATCTTCTGCAGGAATCGGTTTGCCTGTAATCTTTCTTGCAGCGTCTATCAGCTCTTTTACAGTTGTACCTTTTTCTGTTCCAAGATTGAGCTTTAAGCTTTCGTTGTTCTTTGCAATATATTCAAGAGCCATTACGTGAGCACGAGCAAGGTCTGTAACATGAACGTAGTCGCGGATACATGTACCGTCGCGTGTATCATAATCGTTTCCGAAAATTTTAAGTTCGCGCTGACCAAGTGCTGCTTCCATTATACGTGGAAGAAGGTTTTCTGGTTTCTGTTCAAGTCCGCGGATTTTTCCTTCCGGGTCATAACCTGCTGCATTAAAATAACGGAGAGCTGCAAATTTTAGGCCTTTAATCTGGTCGTACCAGTCCATGAATTCTTCAATCTTAAGTTTTGTAAATCCATAATAATTGATTGGTTTTTGTGGATGATTTTCGTCAATTGGAAGATACTGAGGTTCTCCGAAAGTTGCGGCAGAAGAACTGAAAATCATTTTAAGGCAGTTGTGTTTTACTGCTGCATTCATAATGTTAAGTGTACCTGTGATGTTATTTACAGAATATTTTTCAGGTTTTACCATTGATTCGCCAGCTGCTTTAAATGCTGCAAGATGAACGAAGGCATCAAATCCCTGTGCAAATGCTGCGTCCAAATCTTCCTGAATAAGAATATTGCCATAGATAAAATCATTTTCCGGGAAAAGGTTGCATCTTAAACCGCTGCTCAAATTATCAAAAACAGTAACTTTATGTCCTGCTTTCATCATTTCTTTTACAACATGACTTCCGATATAACCGGCACCGCCAATAACTAATACTTTCATAGAAAAATCTCCTCTTAATTAAGATTATATTTTGTTTTTATATATCCTTATGATAATGTACGGTTCGTTTTTTATGATTTCGCCAAAATCTTCCGAAAAACTGCTGTATTCTGAATTTGCCTTTACCCAAATTGAATCAATTATTTCGTTCTGCGATAAATCATTCTGTTTTTCAAAAAACTGTACTTTTTTTAAGCACATATCACTGTTTTCGCCCCATGCAACGGAAATATTTCCTGCTTCCGGGAAAAATTTTGCTGCACGTTCAAGCTGATTGTCTTTCTGTCCGTCGATTATATAATCTACCCATTCAGGAAGTTCTGCTCCAAAGCCTTTGTATTGCCAGTCAATGTATTTTGGAATTTTTGGCAGAACTTCTTCAGAAACCTGCTCCAATCCTTCGGCATGAGCTGCAATATCTTTGCCTGTATTATCTGAATTGCCCTGCGTAGTTTTAGATGCACAGGAAATCATCAGCATACATAAAAGCACAAAAAATAAGAAACGTTTCATTGATATACATTCTATCACAAATTGGATTTGGATTAAAGTATGGCAGGACAAAGGCATTATAAAACTGTTTAGTAAAGTTGGCGCGAGGAAACAGTTAATGTTACAAAAACATTCTTTTTGCGGTTGCCGCATTTGCGGCAAGTAAAATAGTTGCTTTATCACAAAAAGCATGTATCGCATTATTGCGCGATTTTGTAACAGGAATTGTGACCGGGAGCCATATTTTTGATGAGATTGTTTTATAATGCCTTTGACCTGTAACTTTTGACCTCATCTTGTTTTTTTTACATTAGGAATATAAACTTACGACTATGAAAAAGATTATTTACACATTGATTGCACTTGCAGCTTCTGTTTTATTGTTTTCCTGCCGCAGTACGCCGGAAATTTCTAATGACCTTACATCTGCCCAGTTAATTCAGCTTGGACAGAATGCATATTCTGCCAGTGATTATAAGAATGCAGAACTTTATTATAAGACTGTAATTCAGCGTTTTGGAATGGATACAGCTGTTTATATTGAAGCAAAATATGAACTCGGACATCTTTATGTTACACGTAAAAATTACGAAAAAGCATATGAAGCATTCTCTGAAATTCTGGAACTATATGAATATGCTGCTGCTGGCGATTTGCCTTCTGCTTATAAAAAGCTTGCCGCAATCGGTATGAAGAAAATTCCTGAACAAAAACTTGCTGAATTTATGAATAATTCTGAAAAGGAATCCAAAGAAGAGTAAATTCTTTATTTTTCATCCGGCAGCAATATTGTATTAAGCCGGATGCCTTTTAGATTAACCAGCGACATTACGTAATCGCGTGAATATTTTCCGCTTCCGCGTGGTGTCGGATGAGGTTCTGCATCTCCAATAAGAATTATTTGTTTTACGGCATCAGGCCGCCATTTATAGTATGCCGCAGATGCATAAATTGCTTCGTAAACAGCTTCAGGAATATCTCCGCCTTCTGTTCCGTATATTCTTATAGAATTAAGATTGTTATTAAAAACTTCAAGGTTTCTTGTAAATGCAAAAAATCTTACAGGAAGTCCGTTGTATTTAAAGCTGTCTCCGTAATCTCTGTAAAAAAGCAATCCTACTTGAATTGTATTGAATTCACCTAAGATTTTTTCAATCTGGACTTTTAAATCCTTTTTAAGACGTTCAAGGTCATCTTTCATACTTCCTGTTGCATCAATTGCAAGTACTAAATCAAGATCGTCTTTTGGACTGATTTTTGAAATAATATCCATGATATCTTCGACAATTGTTTCTGGTCCGCGTGAATAATTTAATTCAGATGAAATTTCCTTAAGTTTATCATGCGCTATAGGATTATATCTGTCTGTAAGAATTGGTTCTTCTTCATATTCTTCGGGGTCTTCCTCTTTTTTTTCTTCTTCTGGCAGAGGAATTTCTTCCGGTTCCGGTTCAGGAGTTTGTTCGGGCTCTTCTTTTTCTGGTTCTTGGACAGGTTCCGCAGGAGGAATTATTTCTTCATGTTCTTCAAAAACTTCAGGTTCATCAAGATTGTCTGGAATTTGAATAGGTGGCTTTTTTTCTTGAGGAACTGGTTTAGGTTCTTCCTTCTTTTTTTGAGGTTTAGGAGTTTCTTTCTGTTTTTTTGAAGCAGGCGTTTTCTGTTTAGGTTTAACACGTCGTTCCAAATCAAACATAAAAGGACTGTCCATAAATGCACCCGTATAATCTGCATAAGGTTTTTCGAAACTGCGGATGTTAATAAAAGTTCCTTTGCCTATTTCAATTTCTCCATGACGCGACCATTCATAACCATAAACAAGCGTTTGTGGAATATAAATATGAAAGGCTTCTCCGAATTTTTCATCTGGTTCTGCAGTAGAATCTAAAAGACTGTATTTTGCACCTTCCGAAACAAGCGGCTGACCATTTAAATAGCGTATTTCATCACCATTAATAGGATTGTATTCTTTTGCTCGATATGCATAGTTGTCTGATTTTCCTGCAGGGTCTTTTGTTGTTTCTGTAAGAAGAATTGATTCAATTCCGGGACGTTTTTTTATAAAAAGATGATAGCCTCCGCCATTTTCTGCTTTTTCTGGTACAAGACGCACGTCCAAAGCTTTTATGCGGAGCTTCTGCTGTTCTGGTGTATATAATACGGTTTGCCCGTTCTGCTGCTGATTTAGTTTTGCACTTTGATTTGACTGGTTTTGTGCCGTTTGTGCCTGTAACTGCTGGCCGTCAGAATTATTTTCCTTTTCCTGTGCTGTAAGTGGAAAAAAACAGAGAATCAGGAAAACAAAAAAAACGGCATTTATTATAAATCTTCTCATGTCGAAATTATCGGAAAGAAGGACTTATTTATTTAATTATATTTATATTGAGGAAAATCAGGCCTGTGCATTAAGCATTGTTGCAATTGAACCGCCGCTTACAAAGGTTGCAACGGAACTTCCCATTGATGACAGAATGAATACTAAAAGAACGCGGAGAATTCTGTTTTTGTAAAATCCTTTAAAAGAAATATCATCTAATAAGGTTTCCATATCCTGTACGCGTGGTTTGCACAAAATTGCCTGAAGTATTGCTGTTACGAATCCGCAGCCGATGAACGGGCATAGCGAAGTAATAGGGGCACTTATGAATGCCGCAAGAATTACTAAAGGATGTCCCGCTGCAAGTAAAGTAAGAAGGGCAGCGCTTGTTCCGTTCCATAAAATCCAGTTAAGAATCATTTTAGAACCGAGCTGGCTTCCTCCGTAAATAAAACCTGCTGCTATAAGGACAACGATGATTGCCGGAATAAGCCAGGCAAAAATTTTTCCTGCAACTGATTTTTTAGGAACTTCACTAATCTGTTCAAGGTTTCCGTCTGTAGTTCCTGCTGCAAGTTTTTCGAGATTTTCTGCAACGCCCGGAAGATGGCCTGCTCCAAGTACTGCAACGATGTTGTTTCCGTTTGAATCCCAGATTTTTTTTGCAAGATATAAGTTTCTTTCATCAATAAGAACTTCTTTAACAACAGGCATGTAATCTGCAATTTCGTTCATCATTGAATCCATTTCGTTGGAAGTTTTTAGTTTTTCAATATCTTCTTCGGAAACAGTTTCGTTGCTGAATGCGCTGGAAAGCATTGTTGCAAGCAGTTTGCATTTTCCCCATAAAGAATTCTTTGCCCAGGCACGTCTTAATGTAACCTGAATTGCTCTGTCTGCCATAACAGCAGGAATATTTAATTCTGCTGCCGTGTTCATTGCGGCAAGCATTTCGTCACCAGGTTGAACACCGATATTTGCACCCATTCTTCTCTGGAACGATGCAAGAATAAGGTTTGCAAGAAGCAGAAATCCTTCGTTTCTCTTAAGAATCTGAATTATATCAAGCTGTTTGTATTTATCTTTGTTTTTGATTGAATCTGCACGTTTTTCATCAAGTTCGATTGCTACACAATCAGGTTTAAGTTCCTTTATAGTGTTCGTTACTTCATCAATGCTTTCTCGCGAAACATGAGCTGTTCCGATTAAAGTTATTTTTCTACCGTTTAGTTCTAATATTTTTTGTGTCTGGCTCATAGTTTAAGTCCCCATTCTGCAATTCTATATTCAAAGAACAACGGAGCACGCATTGCAGTTACTTTTGCATAAAAATCATTTGCAAGTTCCATGCTTCCGTTTAATTCATAGTATAATCCCATGTAGAATAACAGTTTGCCACGTATTGTGCTATTGGTCTCTTTTGAAATTTTATTCTTGATGTTTGTTTCTGAAGTTCTTGTATAATTGTCGTGATAAAAACGAACCATTTCGTATTCAAGTGTCGTTTTATCCATTGTTTTCATTGCTTTTTCAAGGAATTTTTTTGCATTAAAGGCATCTTTCTGTTTTAAATAGGTTGCCGCAATCATAAGTGCGTACGAACTGCTTTGATTGTATGAATATGCCTTTTCGAAAAATTTACGTGCATTTTCCCAGTGTTCCATGTGCCATTCAAGAATTGCAGTTGATTCGTAAGCGTAAAAATACTGTGGATTTGTTTTTATAACCATG
>CAMOWQ010000004.1 GCA_946628495.1 uncultured Treponema sp.
TCGACCGGTAGCATTTTTCTTTTGGTGTATTCATGTTTATAATGCGTTTGCCCTGTGGTTCTGGAAGCTTCTGGTTGACCGCTTTTTTTTATGCACGAAATATTATCTTCCGCAGCACTGTTTGTATTTTTTTCCTGAGCCGCATGGACACGGATCGTTGCGTCCAACTTTTGGCATTGTGCGGCGTACCGTTACGTTGTCTGCCTGTGAACGCTGGTTCATTGCGCTTCCAACAGCCTGTCGTTTAGCCTGTGCTCCGTTGAATGTAGAAGCAGCATTTCTCTGAGCTTCGTTCTGGGCAGCGGCTGAACCAAAAGATGATGAATCATTGTGAAGCGCATTCATTCTATTCATCTGCTCTTTCTGTGCTTCTGCCATGCGTTTTCTCTGTTCCATTGCTTCTGGAGAAAGCTGGATTCTTACTTTGAATACACGGGACATAACTGTATTTCTGATTGTATCAAGCATTTCGTCAAAGATATTGAATCCGTCGATTTTGTATTCTGTAAGCGGATTCTTTGAACCGTATGAACGGAGACTTACTGCTTCCCTTAATCCTTCAAGAGCTTCCAGCTGGTCAAGCCATTTACGGTCAATAATCTGAACGTACTGGTAGCGGATGAACATATTAAAGTTTTCTTTACCCGCAAGAGTTTCTTTTTCGGTAATATCATTCTGAAGGGCAGCAAGAACAGCATCTTTTGTAAGGCGTTCTGCAGGAAGCTGAATGCCGAATGTATTTCTGATTTTTTCGTTCAGTTCCATTAACGGTGCATTTGAATTCTTGTTATGCTTTCTTTCGTATTCATAGTTGTCGAAAAGGTCTTCTACCATTTCTGTAGCGTTGTTCATAACTCTTGCAGAAAGATTGTCGTCGGCAAGAAGCTGATCGCGCTGATTGTAGATAACGCTTCTCTGTTCATTAAGAACATCATCGTATTCAAGAAGATGCTTACGGATTTCGAAGTTTCTGTCTTCTACTTTTGACTGTGCCTTTTCGATTCCTTTATTGAGCCATGGATGATCTATTGGTTCGCCCGGCTGCATACCGATACGGCTCATCATTGCTTTCATGCGTTCTCCACCGAACAGGCGCATTAAATCATCATCCATTGAAATGTAGAATTTAGAACGTCCCGGATCTCCCTGTCGTCCGGAACGACCTCTAAGCTGGTTATCGATACGGCGTGATTCATGACGTTCAGTACCGATTACATAAAGACCGCCGAGGTTTTTAACTTCTTCGTAGTCTTTTTTCCAGTTTTCTTTTTCTATTTCTAGAGCTGCCTTGTACTGTTCTTCTGTTGCATTTGTTCCGGCACGTTTTCTTGCACGGAATTCAGGGTTTCCGCCAAGTTTTATATCGGTACCACGACCTGCCATGTTTGTTGCAATCGTTACAGCACCTTTTGCACCTGCTTCTGCAATTATAAGGGCTTCTCTTGCGTGGTTTTTTGCATTCAATACTTCGTGGCGTATTCCTTTACGTGTAAGAATTGAAGACAGGTGTTCTGATTTTTCTACAGAAACTGTACCGACAAGAACCGGCTGTCCTTTTGCATGAGCCTGCTTGATTTCTTCTGCAATAGCTTCCCATTTGTCTGCTTCGTTAAGGTATACTTCATCGTTTTCGTCGATTCTTGCTACAGGAAGGTTTGTTGGAATTGCAACTACATCAAGTTTGTAAATATTGTTGAATTCAACGGCTTCTGTTGCGGCTGTACCAGTCATACCGGAAAGTTTGTCGTACATACGGAAGAAATTCTGGAATGTAATGGTTGCCATTGTTCTGTTACGCTGTGCAATGCGGATGTGTTCCTTTGCTTCGATTGCCTGATGAAGTCCGTCTGAATAGCGTCGGCCTTCGAGAACGCGTCCTGTAAATTCATCAATAATTTCAACTTTTCCGTCGCGGACAAGATAATCAACGTCGTTATGGAAAAGAATATGTGCCCTTAAAGCCTGTGCAAAATAATGTGCAAATTCAAAGTTTTCTTCATCAACAAGCGAACCGCTTTTAATAAGATTGTGCTTGTGAAGAATTTCATCGATGTGATTCATACCCTTGTCGGTAAAAGAAATTCTCTTGGCTTTTTCGTCAACAGTGTAATCACCTTCGATAGCAGCCCTTTCTTCCGGAGTCATCATTGTTTCATCCGGATATTCACCGGTTTTTGGGTCTTTTGCAACTTCTGTAAGTTCTCCGACATATTTATCTACTTCGTGATATTTGTATGTATCGTCTTCGCCTGCACCGGAAATAATGAGAGGGGTTCTTGCTTCATCAATAAGGATGGAGTCGATTTCGTCCACAATACAATAGTTGAAGCCGCGCTGTACCTTGTCTTTAAGGTCGATTTTCATGTTGTCGCGGAGGTAGTCAAAACCGAATTCGTTATTGGTACCGTAAGTGATGTCGCAGTTATATGCAGCCTTACGTGCTTCGTTATCCATGTCGGAAAGAATTGCACCGACTGTCTGACCAAGATATGCAAATACCGGACGCATTGTGTCAGCATCGCGGCCTGCAAGGTAATCGTTTACGGTTACGATATGAACGCCTTTTCCTGTAAGTGAGTTAAGGTATGCAGGAGCAACGGCAACGAGCGTTTTACCTTCACCGGTTTTCATTTCTGTAATGCGGCCCATGTGCAGGTTTATAGAACCCATTACCTGAACATCGAATGCACGTTCTCCGCGGACCCTGTAGGCAGCTTCCCTTACAAGGGCGAAGGCTTCCGGCATTATGTCATCGAGAGTTTTTCCGTTTTTAAGTTCTTCCTTGAATCTTTTTGTCTGTTCCGGGAATTCTTCGGGCTTTAAGCTTTTTGCCCATTCTTCTTTTGCATTAACTGCGGCAAGCAAAGGCCTTAATGCTTTTACATCCCTGTCATTCTGGGATCCGAAAATTGCAGTAAGTATTTTATCAACTAACATTTTTTTCCTCTGAAATTTTTTTACAAGTGAATATTATACACCATATTATACAAATTTACTATAATTTAAATTGGAACGGCAATTAAAATAATTTTTTTTTGAAGAAGCGTCGGCGCCGAGCATGGAGCAGCTTTAGTCCACCGCAGGCATTTTTAATGCCAAGGCGGATGAGCGTGAGCGAACTGCGGAACGCGAGTTGGTGTTTGCAGTTCCGCCCTTATTTCTTATATGCTCTGCTGAATCTTTTTGCTGTAGTTGTGTATCTGCTTTTTTTGATATAAAATAAATATTATGAACAGACGACTTTTATTTTATGTTTTGCCGCTTGCCGCCGTGCTTTGTTTTTTCTCCGGCTGTGTCGGTTCTGAAAAAGTTGAATCAATAAGCGAAACTGAACTTTTTACTATAAAATACGGTTCTTTTGAAGAACAGCTGAGTGTTTCCGATTTGAATAGAGTCGGTTCTGTAAGAATCGGCGTGAATATGAAAGACGGATTTTTCTATGTTGTAGACGGTGCTTCTAAAAAAATAATGGAGTTGAATTCCTACGGAGATCTTCTTTCTTTATTTTACAATGAAGATTCCGATACAAAAAAATTTATAGATAATCTTCCTAACGAAAAGCACAGCGTTCATCATGAACTTTCTTATCCATTTGATTATCCTGGCGAAATTGCTGTAGATTCTCAGAAATGCATTTATGTTGCCTGTACAATTCCTTCAAACCTTCAGGAGCAGGGGGATAATCAGGTTTTGTATTCTCAGACAGTGCTTCGTTTTGCAAGAGACGGTTCTTTTATTGATTATATCGGTCAGCAGGGACCTGGTGGAACTCCGTTTCCCTATATAAAAAATATTTATACGAATCAGAATAATGAACTTATTGTAGTATGCCTTGTAAATGACGGAATAAGCGTTTACTGGTTCGAAAAAGACGGATTTTTAAAATATCTTATACCTGTAACGCCTGACTCTATTCCTGAAAATCAGCACAAAAAAGATGCAGAGGATGTTTATTTTACTATTGAAAATATTATTCCTGATACAAAAGCGTATAAACTTTATGTAAAAACAGATTATTATCAGTCTTATCTTGATGCAGATTCTCATGTTCAGTCGGGAATTAATTATACTCAGACTCTTTTATATCCTTTTGATATTATTGGCGGCGTTTTTGAACAGCCTGTTTCCGTTCCTCCTTATGAAGAATCTTATGTGCAGAATTACAGCAAGCTTACATATAGAATTCCTTATGATTTTCTTGGTGTTACAGACAGCGGATGGAAATTCTTTATAGTTGCAACCGACGGCGGATTTAATATCGAAATGATTCAGAATGAAAATCAGAAGATTCTCAGGCGGCATTTTGATGTAAGCAGAGCTGAGAATATTTATAATTATATGTCGCTTTCATCTGACGGTATTATAACTGCCCTGTATGTTGGAAGAGAAAATGCGCGGGTTGTATGGTACAGAACAGATTCTCTTATAGATGCCGTTATAAAAAATTAACAGGCGGTGTGCTGTATGTTCTATGATAATATTGAGGAAGGACATCCTGATAGGTCAGAAGAGACTGATATTCATTTTTATTATAACAGGGACGAACGTCTTGCCCGTGCTCCTGAAATTGTGCAGAAAGCATATAACGGTGGAATGCGCCCCGTAACAGGCATAAAAATCTTTTTTACAAAGGAAAACCGTTTTATTCTGCTTGGGCTTGTTGTTTTTGTTGCATTTGTCTGGATTTATACAGGCGTTAATCATACCAGAAACAGGATTTCTATAAACGGTATTAATTGTGAACTTCAGGCGTTTTCGTTTGATGAACAGATTTATGTTACGCTCAAACTTACTGCCGGTAAAAAATATGATTCAAATGTGCCTGAAAAAATAAACGTTGATTTTTTTCTAATAGATAATAATTCTCAGGTGAATCAGAAGGATTCTCAAACGGTTGTTTTTTCTGGTTCGGATGAAGTAATCAGGTTAAAATGCACGGATTATGATATAATGCGTGTAGATGGAATAATAAATGCAGGCGGTGAAGAAAAGGAAATTTCCGCTGCAATTAAACGATAAGCAGGTAATATTATGAGTGAATCAGTGGCATGCATAGCATTTGAAGAAGGAAAATTATTCATAGCAAAAAGAAATCCTACAGGAGATATGGGCGGTCGCTGGGAATTTCCTGGTGGCAAGATAGAGCAGGGGGAAACTGCCGAAACAGCTGTCCGCAGGGAAATGCTGGAAGAATTTGGTGTTGAGGTTCAGGTTTTTGAAAAACTTTCATCTGCATCTTTTGTGCATAAAGGAAAAAACTGTTCTGTAAATGCATACCGTATAAAATTTCCTGAATCGGGAATAAATGAAAAATTTAAGCTGACAGAGCATACTGAATATAAATGGGTTGAACCTGCAGAAATTCCAGCCCTTAATTTTGTTGATTCTGATATTTCGTTATATTCTGGAATAATGAAATCTCTTCTGGAGGAACAAAAATAATGCAGCTGATTAAAAAAAATCGTTTTGTTTTGTTGCTCCTTATTCAACTTGCTTTTTCCGCTGCGTTTTTGTCCTGCAGTAAGAAAACCGAAGATATTATTGTTTTTAACAATTCTTATCCGCTTGCCCTTGCGCCTGACGTAACCTGGGCTGTTATTACAAATCCTTATGCGGCATATCGTGCAGATAAGTCGTGGGGGGCAGAAAGCCGCGGTTATTGCCGTAAAGGAGAAATACTTCAGGTTCTTGGAAAGTCTGTAGATGAAAACAATGTCCTCTGGTATAAATTTGAGCAGGGATGGCTTCCTTCCGACTGTCTTGCAGAATACAGTAACAGATATAAGGCACTTTCGGTTTCGAAAAGTTTCGGGGAGTCTGAATAAATGAGTCTGATAATTGCAGAAATTGGTACAAGTCATGAAGGTTCTGTGGAAAAGGCAAGGCAGCTTGTCGATGCCTGTGTTCAATCTGGCGCAGACTGCATTAAATTTCAATGGGTTTATGCAGATGAAATCCTTCATCCAAATACAGGCATGGTAAAACTTCCGGGCGGCGATATTCCGTTGTACGAAAGGTTCCGCCAGCTTGAATGTAAACCTTCTTTTTATAAGGAAATGCTTGATTATGTTCATTCAAAGGGCTGCTTATTCTGCTGTTCGCCTTTTGGCGTTAGAAGCATGCAGGAACTTCTGGAAATAAAACCTGATTTTGTAAAAATAGCTTCTCCCGAACTTAATCATTTTCCTATGCTTCAAACACTTGCAGAATTCAGGGCCGCTCAAAAAAGCAGGGGTGAAAATGTTATTCCTGTAATTATTTCTTCCGGTGTTTCAAAACTTTCGGATATAGAAAATGCACTTGAAATTATTGGAACAGAAAATGTTTCTCTTTTGCATTGCATAACAAGTTATCCTGCTCCAGAAACCGAATATAATCTTTTGGTAATTTCTAACTTGCAAAAGATTTTTGGCGTAAAAACCGGTGTTAGCGATCATAGTCTGGATCCTGTTCTTGTTCCTGTCCTTTCTACTGTATGCGGCGGAACAATTATAGAGAAACATATTACGTTAAGCCGGAAAAACTCTGGCCTTGATGATCCTGTTGCCCTTGAACCTGAACAGTTTGCGCTTATGGTTCATACCGTTCATCAGGCAGAAGCCGTTTTGCGGCATTACGGGGCAGAGGAAGGGTTTAAGAGGGCTTGCACTCAACTTGCGGAACAGTTTGGCGAACAGAAGGTAAACGAAGCCCTTGGCAATGGAGTAAAAAAACTTGCATCTTCGGAAACTGCAAATTATGGACGCACAAACCGTTCACTTCATTTTATGCGTTCAATGAAGGCAGGTGAAAAAGTTTCTGCCTGTGATGTAGCGGTTTTACGTACCGAAAAAATCCTTACCCCTGGAATTAGCCCTGCGTTTTTAAGCGAGATTTGCGGAAAAACTTTGTGCAGGGATGCTGCTGACGGAGAAGGAGTTTTGTTCTCTCATTTTATTAGATGATTTACCAGCTGTTTAGTTAATTAGCTGGCCAGGTAATAACTGCTTAAGAATTAACAGCTTTTAAAATTTTCAACATGCCGCGGATTGTAAGTTCCTTATCCGTGAAGTCGAAGGTATTTGTAATAGGTTCAAGCATACTGTTTAATCCTCCAGTTGCAATTACCTTTATATCCTGTTTTGAACAGCCTGTTTCGCTGCATAAATCTTCCTTCATTCGGTTTATCATGCCTTCTACAAGGCCTTTGTAACCGAGCACAATACCCGACTGAACTGCCGTAACGGTATTTTTTCCAAGACTTGATTCTGGAATTTCAAGAGGAATTGCAGGAATTTGTGCCGTATTTGCAAAAAGCGAATTGAATGCAGTTTTTATTCCCGGTGCAATTGCAACTCCTGCTATGCAGCCATTTTTATCTACGGCTGTAAAAGAAAGTGCGGTTCCAAAGTCTGCAATAATGCATGGCATTTTGTAACGGCACCATGCTTCGACTGCATCGCATAAAAGGTCTGTTCCAATTTCGTAAACTGCTGTTGGCGGAAGTTTTACTGGAAGCTTATCATAAATAGAAGGCTCTATTATTACAGGTTTTTTTCCTATTAAATTTACGCATACATTTATAAAAGGTCCTATAAGTGCTGGAACAACAGAGCTTAAAAGTGCATCTGTTATCATTTTAAAATCCAAATTTGCGGAACGGAAAAGAGGATGCAGAATTGAAAAATATTCGTCGCCGGTTCTTGAAATGTCTGTTGAAATCCTCCATTCGTTAACAAGAGTTTCACCGTCAAATACTGCTGCCTTTACGTTTGTATTTCCTATATCAAAAATCAGAACCATATTATTTTTCTCCATATTAATTTAATTTTCGTTAGTATTTTTTTTTATGGCCAAAGAAAGCCTGTTTATGCTTCATTAATTGTTGCATTAAAATTTGCTGTTTATTGTATTAATGAAAGTTTTTAGCTATTATACTGATTTAAAGAGGAAACAACAAATGAAAATTAATGCTTTAAAAGGAATGAGGGATATACTGCCGCAGGAACAGAGAATCCGCGATTATGTTCAGAGAAAAATTCTTGAAGTTTACAGAGCATCTGGCTTTGAACGCATTTCTACTCCTATTGTGGAAGATTCTGAAAATCTTGATAAATCTGACGGTGGAGATAATCTGAACCTTGTATTTAAGATTATGAAACGTGGCGAAAAACTTGAAGCTGCATTGGATTCAAAAGACGCATCGCAGATTTCTGATATGGGGCTTCGTTATGATCTTACGCTGCCTCTTACACGTTTTTTTGCGGCAAATCATGATTCAATACAATATCCTTTTAAGGTTATACAGACTGACCGTGTTTACCGTGCCGAGCGTCCTCAAAAAGGAAGACTCCGCGAATTCGTTCAGTGTGATATAGATATTCTTGGAGATGCATCTGCAAATGCCGAAGTAGAACTTATTGATGTTACTGCAAGGGCAATGAAGGCAATCGGTTTTAATGATTTTACAATCAATATAAATGACCGGCGTGTTCTCCGCGATATGCTTGCAGGCATGGGCTTTGCACAGGAAACGCTGGATTCTGTATGCATTACATTTGATAAGCTTGATAAAATTGGTGCTGACGGAATTGAAAAGGAACTTATGGAAAAAAATCTTCCTGTAGATGCCGTTAATGCGCTTGTTTCTTTTGTAAAAGACAGTTCAGGGCTTTCTTTAGAAAACGTTGTTTCTCACTGTTCAAATCCATCTGTAGCCGACGACCTGAAATATATTATAAGCACTGTAGATAAAGTAAGCTTGGGAAATTACAAAGTTGCTTACTGTCCAAGTCTCGTTCGCGGGCAGGGATATTATACTGGCCCTGTTTTTGAAATTGTATGCCCTCAGTTCAGTGGTGCTGTCGGTGGCGGCGGACGTTATGATAATCTTATTGGAAAATTCCTTGGTCAGCAGATTCCAGCAGTTGGTTTTTCAATTGGTTTTGAACGTATCTGCAGCATTCTTGTGGAGCAGGGCTTTTCAATTCCAGATCAGAAAGAACGATGCGCATTCCTTTATGATGACAGCGTGCCTTTTGATGAAATTCTGAATTTTGCTTCATCCTTAAGGAAAGATTATTTTGTGTCAGTAATAAAAAAGGCAAAGAAAGCAGGCCCTCAGTTTGCAAGCCTTGAACGACTTGGTTATACAAAATTTGCTTCCGTTAAAGATGGAACTCTTAACATAAAATAATTTTTTCAATATTTTAGATTTTAATTCTTGTAACCTTTATTGTATTACTGTATTATATATGTAATACAATATAACGACGGGAGTATTTGTTAAAATGAATAAAAAAATTTCACTTTATTATTATATTCAGTTGGGATGTGCAGCGTTGTTTTCGGTTTTTGCGTTGAGCTTTAAACCTGATATTTCGTTGCTGGCTTTTCCTCTTTCTGTTATTTTTACAGGTCTTTCTGTTTATTTTATTTATTTCAGAATGATAAAAACGGGTTCTGCAAAAAATGCCACTGCATGTTATAAAATTTCGCAGTATCTGCCCTTTGCACTTCTTCTTACTTTTATACTAAGACGCGCGGGAAAATACGGAGTTCCTTATTGGTATGATATCGTTACCGTTTTGTTGTGGACAGTTATTTTTGTTACTTCGCTTATTATAAGCTGGCATATGAATCCAAAAAGAACTGCTCAGACATTTAAAGGCTGGAAACAAGTTCCTGATTTTTCAAAAAAGCCAAAAGGAAAGGCAAGAATTGTTTTTGAAATTGTAGACTGGATTGATGCAATTATCGGCGCAATTTTTGATGTTCTTTTAATACAGATTTTTCTGTTTCAGCTTTATGTAATTCCTTCTGAATCTATGGTTCCGACTTTTCTTGTAAAAGACAGGGTTGTCGTTTCAAAAGTAAACTGCGGACCTAAATTTCCTCTTACTGATGTAGGACTTCCTGATTTTGGAAACTATAAACGTGGAGATATTGTCGTTCTCCGCAATCCTCATTACAGTCTTGACCGAAAATCTGAAGTAAAAACAGTAACTTCTCAGCTTGTTTACATGCTTACATTCATGGCAGTTAATCTTAATAAAGACGAAAACGGAGAGTTAAAGGCTGATCCTCTTGTAAAACGAATTGCAGGTGTTCCTGGCGAACAGCTTGTAATGCAGGATGGTTTTCTTTATTCACGTACAAAAGAGTCAGATGAATTTAAGGTTGTAGAAAAAGATTCGAAATTTGCTACATGGAATCTGAATGAACTTCGTCCTGGAATAAAAGCAAAGGTTCAGACATTTCCGTTTACACAGGAACAGTATGAAAAAATGCTTCGTCTTGAAGAAGAACGCCGCAATATGAATATGAGTGTTGCTGAATTGCAGGCATCCGAAATTGCCGCTAAATTTTCAAAATACTGCAAATACAGTTCTTCAGAAAAATTTACTTTTGATTCAGATGAAGGTTTGAATGAATTTCATCTTTTTGAAAGCGCAGAATCAATTGCTGCAAAGCTTCTTTCAGCTGCTGACGGAAGTAACTGGTTTTCTCAGTTTATGCTTTCTTGGACAAAACCGGAAATTAAAAATAAGGTACGCGATATGTATTCCGAAGCAAATTTCCGTTTGAATGTAATGGTTAAGCTTTGTTTTGGAAACATTGTTTTGCGTGCTGCTGAACTTCATGCCTCGGGAACCGACTATGCCGACTGGAAAAATGATGCGCTATGGCGTCAGTATTGGGAACAGGCTGAACTTTTGAACTGGTACATTCAGGGCCTTTTGGACGAAAGAAATATGCCTGTTTTCCCTCCTTGCGATGCAGATGGCAATCCACGCTATCTTCCTCAAGACTGCTATTTTATGATGGGAGATAACCGTTTTAATTCACTTGATTTGAGGCATTCAATGGATTATGAACCGGCTGTTCTTTGTGCAGATGATCCTCTTTCTGTTTCCTATTATTCAATGATGGCACCTCAATACATCAATAAAAAATACATAATTGGAAAACCTGTTTACCGCTTTATGCCGGCAGGGCGAATTGGAAAAATAAGATAGCAGGATTCGTTAAGATTATAAAAAAGGCAATGAACGCAACTGAAAATGCATTCATTGCCTTTTTTTTGCAGAATTATTATTTATATGCGATTATTTATTTTGTTTCTTCAGGTTCGTCTTCTACAAGAACTGTTTTTGCAGTTACCTGAATCTTTTCATCATAGCAGCTGAAAATCTGGTCTACTTTTTCCTTTTCCATTTTTGGAGTAATAAGGCTTACAAGAGGAACAATTATAAGACCTCCGACCATTGCAACAGCGCCGCAGTTAATCGGATTCAGGAAGTTTAAGAACATATTTACAACTGTAATTCCAACGCCGTAAATAAAACATGCCCAAACCGATGCGCGTGTAATTTTTTTAGAGAAAAGACCGTACATAAACGGAGCAAGGAAGGCACCTGCAAGTGCACCCCAGGAAATACCCATTAACTGAGCAATGAATGTCGGCGGATTAAGAGCAATAATTACCGAAATTACAATGAAGAATACAATAAGAATTCTCATGATAAGAACAGTTTTCTTTTCGTCCATCTTTTTAGCAACAGTTTCTTTGATTACATCAAGAGTAAGTGTAGAACTTGAAGTAAGAACAAGAGATGAAAGGGTAGACATTGAGGCAGAAAGAACCAGTACGATTACAACACCAATTAAAATGTTTGGAAGCGTAGAAAGCATTTCTGGAACAATGTTGTCGTAAAGGAGTGCGCCTGTCATTTCTCCACCTTTATGGATTGCAGGAGTATTGAAAAGTCTTCCAAATCCACCAAGGAAGTAGCTGCCGCCTGCAATAATGATTGCAAAGAATGTAGAAACGATTGTTCCGGTTTTTACAGCTTTTTCGCTTTTTATAGCGTAGAATTTTCCTACCATCTGAGGAAGTCCCCAGGTACCAAGGGAAGTAAGGATTACAACTCCAAGAAGGTTCAGAGGATCAGGACCAAAGAAAGATACAAACGCACCGTTCATGCCTTTAAGAGCTTCTGTTGTATTTGCTGGATCTACAGGAATTTCAGAAAGCTGTTTTACGGCAGAAAGGAAGCCGCCTTTTCCGTTAAGAACTGCAAGAATTACGGCACAGATACCAATCAGCATGATAATTCCCTGAATAAAATCGTTGATTGCTGTTGCCATGTAACCGCCAAGTATTACATAAACGGCTGTAAGAAGAGCCATTCCGATTACACAGTAAGCATAAGGAATATCAAAGGCAAGTCCGAACAGTGTAGAAAGTCCTTTGTAAACCGAAGCAGTGTATGGAATAAGGAAAACGAATGCAATTGCAGAGGCTGTAATTCTGAGCGCTTCGCTTGAATAGCGTTTGCCAAAATATTCAGGCATAGTCTTTGCATCGATATGATGTGTCATTACTCTGGTACGGCGTCCTAAAATTACCCAGGCGAGCAGAGAACCGATAAGCGCGTTTCCAATGCCTACCCATGTTGAAGAAAGTCCGTATTTCCAGCCGAACTGTCCTGCATAACCAATGAATACAACTGCGGAAAAATAAGAAGTCCCGTAGGCAAATGCAGTAAGCCATGGACCGACAGAACGGCCGCCGAGTACGAATCCATTTACATCAGTGGAATTTTTCCTTGAGTAAATGCCTACACAAATCATTATTGCAAAGAAAACGATGAGCAGTGCAATTTTGATGAACATAAAAAAACCTCCATGCCGTAGTGAATGCTGCGGCTTAAAAAAAAAGCCCGTCGTGCATGATAGTACGACGGGCTTTGTAAATCCTGAGTCAAAACTGGAAAAAAGTTTATCGTGTTTCAGAATTCAACAAAGCCGTCATAGAATAATAATAGTAATAATAGAATGCTTTGTTGAATTTCATCTTATATACCTTTTCCTTATATTTTTATCTGATACTATAAATAGTAGCAGATATTGCACCTGTGTCAAGTGAATTTGTTTTTTTATTTTTTTGTGTTATATTATATTACAATACTGTTATATTGGGAGAATTGTATGGTATTGAATATGTTTGTAAAAAAATCTTTTGTCATTTGTTTATTGGTTTTGACATTTTTTACAGGTATTTTTTTTACAAGTTGTAAAACTGACGCAGATCCGCTGCCGGGAACTACGCCAGCTAATACAAACCCTGAATCAAATACGCCTTCCTCAAATTCAAATTTCTGGGGAATTTGGGTTAGAATGGATAACGGAAAGGAATACGAAATTCTTGAAACAACCGTCCTATACGATAAAAAGAGTTATGCAATAACTTCATGTACCGCGGATTCTCTTGCGGTTGCTTCTCTTGGAACTTTTAAAAAAGAATCAGACCGTGTAATGGTGTGCGATAAAATTCCATACTATAGAAAAGGCGGTACAAATCTTGAATATTCACTTAAACTGGTAGGCTTTTCTTCATCAACCGTTGCTTCTGCAAGATCTGCGGCTACAGTTCTTTCCGGTGTAAAGGGAAGGGGAAAATCAAAGAAATATCCGAAAAGCGAAGTAGAATCTGTAAGCGATTCAGAAGGTATTATTAAATTTAAGGCGCCAACTGTAAATGATGTTCAGACTGTAGAAATAACGTCAGCTGATTCGGTTGTTGTTGTTCCAGATCTTACTATTAATAATAGCGGTGACTACATGGGAACCGTTGCTCTTGTTGGAAAAGATGATTATAACCTTAAAATCACCGGTACAATCAGTGAGAACCAGAAAGATAACGGTTATTTATATGGAAATGAAGCAAAGTCTTATGAGATGGAACTTACCATTACAAATATAAGTCAGAATGACTGTTCTACATCTGCATGTTTTGTAGAATCTGAAGATCCAAACTTAAAATTAAAGTCTCTTGACGGAACCGACTTGTCTGGATTTACAATTTCAACTCTTAAAGGCGGTGCTACAAAAAAAATAAAACTTTCACTTTCTTACGGAAAAATCTCAAATCCGTATGTTGATACAGGTATTTCTGTAACGCTCCAAAATCCGTTTACCGGTCAGGAATGGAAGGACTATGTTCCTTTAAGATTTTATAAAGGTTTAATTCCTATTGCTATAGCAGCAAAAAGTCCTGAAGATAACAATAAAGCTTCATTAAACGGATTTATTATATATCCGGATGGAAATAATCAGTATTTTACAATTGAAAATAAAAAGTCTAAGGTTTTATATGTACCGTCATTTGGTTCAAAGACACCTTTTATGCTTGTATTCAGCGGAGCTTCTGTTACCCAAAAACTTTCTGACAGTACGGAAATGTATTATACCGTTGAACCGGGAAAAATTGTTGCAAAAGATGTTGTTGTTTCCGGAAAGGATATATTAAAGTTTATTCCTTTTGGTGGAAATAATCATTCAGAAAATTCTGCTTATACGGTTACAGAAGGTTTCGAAGCCTATTTAAGGGAAGGCGAAATTGATTATTACAGCATAACAACAGATTCAAATAAATTTTATGCTCCGGAAGGAAGCATGCTTTATACAGTAAGTTTTGTAAACGAAAAAGGTGAAGCGCCAGAGACCTTTTTAGTAAAAGACGGAACTACATTAACTGAAGCACAACTTCCTGTAATGTTATTTAAAGATTATGAATTCTTAGGCTGGTATTCTGGAGATTCTGTAGTTAGGGCAGGAAGTTTTGAAGTAAGATCAAATGTTGAACTTAAAGCAAAATGGCAGTTAAGAAATTATCAGATTACTTATCAGCTTGCTGGAGGCTCGAATAATATTGCAAATCCATCTTCATATACAATCGAAACAAAGCTTATGGAACTGCTTAATCCTGTAAGAAATGGTTATTCTTTTGACGGATGGTATAAGGGAAGTGTTACAAGTGGAAATAAAATAGAAAAAATTGGCGGCGGAGCCTCTGGAGCAATTACGCTTTGCGCAAAATGGACTCCTGTAAAATATTCTATTACCTATGAAACAAATGGCGGTACAAACTCTGCTTCTAATCCTGCTGATTATACAATAGAAACAGAAAATATTACGCTTGCGCCTGCTTCTAAAACTGGTTTTGCGTTTGGCGGCTGGTTTACTAAAAATGATTTTAGCGGAACAAAACAGACTGCTATAGCAAAAGGAAATACAGGCAATAAATGTTATTATGCAAAATGGCTTAAAGCATGTACTGTAAATTATGTTACAGAACACGGAACTGCTCCTGGGGCAATTATAATTGGTGAAACAGATTATTTTGATTCAAGTCAGCTGCCTGTCCTTACTGATGCAAATTATTTGTTTAAAGGATGGTATGTCGGTACAACAAAGGTTACCGCAGGTAGTTATAAAGTAACAGGTGATGTAACGCTAACTGCTAAATGGGCTGAAAAATATACTGTTACTTACGTAAATAATGCACATGGAACGGCTCCAAAAGCTCTTGAGGTGGAAACTGGAACCACTTTAGCTGCTACGGCTCTTCCTAAACTTACTGAAAAAGGCTGGAAATTCAGAGGCTGGTATACAGACAGTACCTTTACAGAAAGCACTAAGGTTTCTGCTGGTTATAAAGTTACGGCTTCTGTTACTCTTTATGCAAAATGGGAAGAATTTAATGGACCTGATGACAGCTATGTTTTTGTAAAGGGTGGTACAGTTGTAGGAGACAGTAAATATAATAGTTATTATTCCGGAGTATTCCCTTCTGGAAGAACCGTAACTTTAAGCAGTTTTTATATGTGCGACCACGAAGTAACTCAAAGTGAATATACGGCTGTTATGGGAAGTAATCCAAGTGGTTGTTCTTCAAGTCCTTTAAGCGGTGAAATTCAGGGAAACAGACCTGTAGAATATGTAAGCTGGTATGATGCAATATATTTTTGTAATAAAAAGAGTGTAAAAGACGGTTATGATCCTTGTTACAGCGTAAATGGAAATACTGATACTACAAAATGGAATTACACTCCTCATAATGGAAACATGATAAGCGGTACTATCAGCTGTAATTTTAATGCCAGCGGTTACCGTTTGCCGACAGAAGCAGAATGGGAATTTGCGGCACGCGGTGGAACTGAAACTTACGGAAAAACAGCATTTGCAAATTATTTTGCCGGTGCAGCTACAACAAATTTTTCTGCTTCAACAAATAGTGATTTAGCGCCTGTGGGCTGGTATACAGCTAACAGCAGCAATAAAACTCACGAAGTAAAGAAAAAGACCGCAAATGCCCTTGGTTTATACGATATGAGTGGAAATGTATGGGAATGGTGCTGGGACTGGTATGGCACTATCTCCAGCGGTACGGTAAATGACCCGACTGGCGCTGCATCTGGTTCGAATAAAAGCATACGTGGTGGATCTTATTACAAAAATGCAAACCATTGTTCTGTTTCTTACAGGGGATGCGATACTATATATGAGCGTAACGACACTGTTGGTTTTAGGCTTGTGTGCTCAGGTAAATAAACAGGTATTTTTGTTCAGTTATGCCCGGAGAATATTAAAACAGCCGTGTAAATGTACCTGTATAAAATGCTCCTGGCGTGATATTCCATTTTGTTATAAATTGCGTTAAAATGTTTCAATTATATGGACGATAAAATTGTAATAAAAGGTGCCCGTGAGCATAATCTTAAGAATGTAAGTGTTTCACTTCCGCGTAATAAGCTTGTTGTTATTTCCGGTTTGAGCGGTTCTGGAAAATCTTCGCTTGCATTCGACACTCTTTTTGCAGAAGGGCAGCGCCGTTATATGGAAAGCCTTTCTTCGTATGCACGTCAGTTTTTAGGAACAATGGATAAGCCTGACGTTGATTTTATAGAAGGTCTTTCTCCTGCAATTTCAATTGAACAGAAATCCACAAATAAAAATCCGCGTTCTACAGTTGGAACTATTACCGAAATATATGATTTTTACAGGCTTTTGTATGCGCGTACGGGGCATGCACATTGTCCTCAGTGCGGCCGCGAAATAAGGGAACAGAGTATAGACCAGATTGTTGATTCTGTAATGAGCTGGCCCGACGGTGTAAAAATTCAGATACTTGCGCCTGTCATTCGTGGAAAAAAAGGTGAACATCAGAAAGTTTTTGAAGATGCAAAAAAATCTGGTTTTGTACGTGCAAGAATTGACGGTGTTATGGCCGACCTGGAAGATACTGTAAAACTTGATAAGCAGAAAAAACATACAATAGAAATTGTCGTTGACAGAATCATAAAGAGCGACAGTGTAAGGTCTCGTCTTGCAGATTCTGTTGAAATTGCACTTGCGAATGCAAACGGCATTGTTATCATCACACGGCGTATAGAAGATAAGGATGAAGAGATTTTCTTTAGTCAGAAAAATGCCTGTCCTGACTGCGGAATTTCCATTCCAGAACTTCAGCCTCGTCTTTTTAGTTTTAATAATCCGTTTGGCGCATGCCCTGAATGTACGGGACTTGGCGAGCGTATGGAGTGGGATGTTGATAAAATCCTTCCAGACCGTTCGTTGAGTTTTAATGAACGTGCATTCCCGTTTTTTAATCCCGACAGTGAATGGAATTCTTCTATGTTCGGAGCTGTTGCAGAAGCGGCCGGTTTTACGCTCGATACTCCTATAAAAGACCTGACGGAAGAACAGTTTGACTTTTTGTGGAACGGAGATTCGGAACGAAAAATTCACTGGGTTTATAAAAAACAGAGCGGGGAAGGTTACAGCGAATATAACCGTGCATGGCCTGGCGTTTTTAACGAAATGCAGCGGCGGCATAACGAAGCATGGGGCGAAAGTCAGAGAATTAATATAGAAGAAAAATTCATGCGTATAGGTCCGTGCAATACCTGCGGCGGAAAACGTCTTAGAAAAGAAGCGTTAGGCGTTACGGTCGGCGGAAAAAATATTCATGAACTTTGTACGCTTTCTGTAAAAAAATCCATTGAATTTTTTGATACCCTTGAGCTTTCTGAAAATGAACAAAGAATTGCTTCTCAAATTTTAAAAGAAATAAAGGCACGCCTTAAATTTTTGCAGAATGTTGGTCTTGAATATCTTACGATGGAACGTTCTGCAGAAAGCCTTAGCGGCGGCGAGGCTCAGCGTATCCGTCTTGCAACTCAGATTGGTTCTGCCTTGTGCGGCGTTATGTATATTCTTGATGAGCCGAGCATAGGACTTCATCAGCGCGATAATCAAAAATTGATTGACACTCTGGTAAGCCTTCGCGATAACGGAAATACTGTTGTAGTAGTTGAACATGATGAACAGACACTTCGTACTGCCGATTACCTTGTAGATCTTGGCCCTGGTGCTGGTGTTAATGGCGGACACGTAGTTGCTGCCGGTACGCCGGAAGAGGTTGCTCTTGTAAAAGAAAGCCTTACGGGGCAGTATCTTGCAGGCACGCTAAAAATGGATATCCCGGCTCAAAGACGTCCGGGTAACGGAAAATTTCTTAGCGTTTATAATGTTACCGAGCATAATCTTAAAAACGTAAGTGTAAAAATTCCTCTTGGCTGTTTTACCTGTATTACAGGCGTTTCCGGTTCCGGTAAATCAACCTTGATGAGTGATGTGCTTTTTCCAGCAGTTTCCAATAAACTTATGCGGACTTCATATCCCTGCGGAAAATGCGAAGGTATTGAAGGCATAGAAAATATAGACAAGGTTATTAATATAGATCAGAGTCCTATCGGGCGTTCCCCGCGTTCAAACCCTGCAACTTATGTAGGTGTATTTGATTCTATCCGCGATTTGTTTGCAAGTCTTCCAGAAGCAAAGGCGCGCGGTTATTTAAAAGGCCGCTTTAGTTTTAACGTAAAGGGCGGACGCTGCGAGGCATGTCAGGGTGCCGGCGAAAATATTATAGAAATGAACTTTTTGCCTGATGTATATGTGCAGTGTGAAGTTTGCGGAGGTAAACGCTTTAACCGCGAAACGCTCGAAGTTCTTTATAAAGGAAAAAACATAAACGATGTACTTAATATGACTGTAGACGAGGCCTGTGAATTTTTTGCAGGCATTCCGCATATTTACAGAAAAATTGCAACCTTGCAGTCTGTTGGTCTTGGTTACATTTCTCTCGGTCAGAATGCGCTTACACTTTCAGGCGGCGAGGCTCAGCGTGTAAAACTTGCAAATGAACTTGCCCGTCCTGCAACAAGCAAAACTCTTTATATTCTTGATGAACCTACGACAGGACTTCATTTTTATGATGTAAAGCAGCTTATGGGCGTAATTCAGAGGCTTGTAGATCAGGGAAATTCAGTTTTAATGATTGAGCACAATCTTGATGTAATCTGTCAGGCTGATTATATAATAGACCTTGGCCCTGAAGGTGGTGATGGTGGTGGAACTATTGTTGCAGAAGGAACTCCTGAACAGGTGGCACTCTGCGAACAAAGTTATACCGGAAAATTCATAAAAGAACAGCTTGAAAAAAACAGGCAGAGGCTTGTTCAGTAATGCCTGAAGCGAAAAGTATGCCCTTGTTAAAACGTATCATTCTGATAGCATTTGTCTTTTCTCTGTTTGCAGTTTCTTCTGTTACGTTTGCGCAGGAAGTTTCTACAACCGTAATTACTATTACAAATGCCCGACAGACAAACTATAAAAAAGATGAAAAAACAGGAAATGATACAATCATTCTTGAAGGTGAGGTTGTTCTTTCCGTAAAAAAAGATGATTCAGTTTCCGAAATTTCAGCGGATATCATCTCTTATGACAGAAAAACCGAAATGCTTTATGCAGAAGGTAATGTTTCTATCGTAACAAAAGATGAAAAGTCCGGTAATGATACTGCAACGGCTAATTCACTTCTTTTGAATACTTCCACTCTTGAAGCGGTTTTTGACGGTGGTCGTATTGTCCAGACTCAGTCAGATGCTCTTTCTCTTCCGTCTGGTTCTACAATGATTGTTTTTTCGCAGATTTTCGGGCGAAGTGATTCAAATGTAATTGCGTTTAAGAATTCAAGCCTTACTTTCTGCGATGATGATGAGCCTCACTGGCATATTGATGCAACAAGAACCTGGCTTTTACCAGGCGGCGAGTTTGCTTTTTTTAATGCCCTTCTTTATGTCGGCGCCATTCCTGTTTTGTATCTTCCGGCTTTTTATTATCCAAAAGATGAGCTTGTGTTTAATCCTGTCTTTGGTTCTGATAAGCGTCGCGGTTATTTTATGCAGAATACTCTTTATCTGTATGGACGAAAACCTTTGAATACCGATTCTTCTACATCCTCTTCATCTTCTTCAAATGATGCAACAGCGGAAACAATGAAAGGTCTTTATAACTTTATGAAGCCTTCTGTCTTAAAGGAACAGGAATTACAGGGCCTTGTACTTCATAATCTTGATGCTGATTATACGGGCAATACTTCCGAATATGTAAAGCTTATTGCTGACTGGTATTCCAATCTTGGTTGTGTTACAGGTGTTGAAGGAGTTCTTACTCCTTCTAATGCTTTTTTTTCATCTTTGAAATTTAATTTAAATCTTGGATTCAGTAATACAGTCTATTACAGAAACAAGGAATATACTTTTTTGGATTCTCTGGGCAATCGTACCTGGGATGAATCTGCACTGTTAGGTTTAAAGCTTCCGTTCAGATATGCGGGCAATGTTGATATGTCGCTTTCAAAACCGTTCAGTCTTACAATTTCGCTTCCATTTTATTCAGATCCGTATTTTTCGAATGATTTTAAAACCCGTTCTGAATCTATGGACTGGATTTCGTATCTTATGGATTTGCTTAATGATAAAACCGATGATACACAGGTTACAATCAGTACAGTTTCTTCATATACATGGCAGATTTCTTCTTCATATTCACCGACATTACCGTCTTTTATAAAACCGTATGTTTCCAGTCTGAGCCTTTCATTAAATTCTTCTGTAAATATTTCATCTCTGGCAGCTAATTCAGCAAGTCTTCGCGAATATGCACAGGAAAAAGATTATTCTACAGATTGGATTACTTATACTCCGATGCAGACATTTTATTATCCGTCGCAGGTTACTCCTGTAACATTGAGTTCTTCGGTAAGCGGTACTCTTTTTCAGTATCCTGCATCTTCTTCGACATCAAAAAAGTTTGAACGTCCAAATTATCAGGTTCCTTTAGTAAAACCCGATGAACTTAAAACAGAAAAAGAAATTGAACTTGAAAAAAAATATGAAGCATTAACGGCAGCGCTTGAAGAAAATCAGAATTCAGAAAATTCGAATGAGAATAATATCATTAATAAAAAAGAAGATAAAAACGAAAAGGAAGAACAAAAAGAAGCAGAAAAAATTCCGCTTATTGAACCTGTATTTCCATCGCTGGACACTTCCGTTGCTTCTTCAACTGTAACTCAGCAGCCGTTAAATTATTCTTTGGGATATTCCTTTACGCCAACTGTAACGACACAGACCCTGTATTCAAGTTATTCTCTGCGTCTTCCTGAAGATTTTAACTGGAATAATCCAAAATCGTTTATGTATACAATTAAAACGCCTCTGGCACTTACAAGCAGCCTTAGGTTGAATAATGATTTTGTTACGCTGTCGAATAAACTTTCGTGGAATCCAACATGGCAGGATCACCCTTATATAAATACCGATAAAAAATCTGATGAAGAAACAGATTCAGCTTATTCTCAAAGAATTAATGACAGCGGTGGTGTAACTTATGAATCTGCAAAATCTCTTAAAAAAGCCGATTATACTGCACAAAGCCGCACGGTTCAGAGTGTTAATTCACTTTCTTTTATGCCTTTTAAATCTCTTGATATTCTTAAAAATACAAAAATTTCATGGAATAACAGTTTGAATGTATACCGTCATGAATTTATTGGCGACGGAAACGATACGGACTGGGAAGCAAACTGGGCAACTGCATACGAAGATTACTGGTTAAAATTTAAAGCCATTGATTATGACAAAAAAGACACGGATGATAAAAATGACCCTGAAGATTATTTTGGTTCGCATACGCTTGATGTAGTAATTGCTTCAACACAGATGTCCGAAAAAATAAAAGAATCTTTTACGCTTTCGTCTGTTTTGTGGCCGCTTAATCCAAAATATACAGGCACTCTGAGTATTTCTGTTCCGAATACGACTTTTACAATGAGCACGTATTATTACGACAACCGTTATACAAATTCTGTAAAAGGCGGGCAGGAAGATTTTTATGAGTGGGGACCAATTCAGCAGTCTTTAAGTTTTTCTTATAAAGTTCTTGGTTCAACAATGTCTATTACTCAGTCTTTAAACTGGAATCCTTCTGCAGGAAAAGTGTATGAAATAAATGCAGAAACAGGCTTGAAAGAACAGAATTTAGAAAAATCAACAATAGAAGATTCTGAATGGTGGAAAAGATTTTCGGGTGCAAAACTTTCTTTTTCATGGATGAATTTTTCTGCCACTTACACAATGTCTTATGTTAATGGTTATGATTTGTATATTACGCCTGAAGAAGCGGAACTTCACGGTGGCGTTCAGGGATATAATATAAAGAGCGAAAAGGAATTTCAGCCGTATTCACTTGTTTTTTCTTATGCCCCTTCTTCAAAAACGCTGTATGCATGGAAAAACCGAATATCTGTTGTGTTTGGACTTTCTACCTCGCTTTCGTACGATTTTATAAAACCGACAGAAAGTTATCTTAATTTTGCGCCTTCATTAACGTTTAATATTAATAATTTCTTTGACCTTACATTTTCCTCAACTTCGCGTAATCAGACTATTTACTGGTATTTTAATAATGATTACAGTCCTTATCTTGAAATTGGAAGTAACTGGTTTACGCGTATGACAAAGGATTTAATCCGTTCGTTCTATTTCTGGGATGAATCTGCACGTAAGGCTTCTGGTTTTAAGCTTAAAACATTGAATATGACGCTTTCTCACGATTTGCATGACTGGAAATTCAATATGTCGCTGAGCGTGTCTCCTCGTCTTGTAACAAAAACGGACGGTAAAAAAGAATATCGCCTTGATCCGTATATGACAATCGGTATTGTATGGAATCCTATGGGAAGTATTAAAACCGAAATCGTAGATAAATATGGTGAATGGCAGCTTAATTAAAAACTTTGGTGTATTAATCAAATGTATATGATATAATGAGGATAATGAACGGAATGACTGATACTGAATATACGATTGTACTGCAGGATGACAGGGTTTTGGACTGTCTTTGCGGTAATAATGATAAAAATATTCGTCTTATTGAAGAAAGCCTTGGAGTTCCTGTTTTTGCCAGAGGCAACGAAATTTCTATAGAAGTGCGTGAATCTGATATCAGGGAAAAATTCCGTTTTATAATTGATAGAATTTCTGATGAAGTAAATGCCGGTTCAAAAGATTCGCAGGATATTGTTCTTTCTGTATTAAATACAAAGAAAAAAAGCAGCATGGAAGAAACTGTAATTGTTGTGCCGGGTGCTGTAAGGCGTATTTATCCAAGAACGCAGAATCAGGCGGAATATATCAATCTTTTGCAGACAAAAGATATGGTTTTCTGTTCGGGCAGTGCAGGAAGCGGTAAAACATTTCTTGCAGTTGCGCAGGCATTAAGTCTTGTTTTATCTCATAAAAAGAATAAAATAATTATAACGAGGCCTGTTGTAGAAGCTGGAGAAAGTCTAGGTTTTCTACCTGGAGATCTGGAAGAAAAAACAGATCCATATTTACGTCCTTTGCGCGATGCAATGGATTTTATTATTTCTCCTGAAAATACAAGACGGCTTTTCGATTCAGGCATAGTTGAAGTTGCTCCTCTTGCTTATATGAGGGGACGCACTTTGAGTAATTGTGTTATAATATTGGATGAAGCCCAGAATACAACCTGTTCGCAGATGAAAATGTTTCTTACGCGAATGGGCGACAATTCTAAGGTTTTTATAACGGGGGATGTTACGCAGATTGATTTACCAAAAAAGATTCGTTCAGGACTTGTTCATTCAATGGAAGTTCTGCGTAATTTGGATGATATAGGATTTATGAAACTTACGTCGGAAGATGTTGTCAGAAATCCTTTGGTAAAGAAGATTGTAAAGGCATACGAATATGAAGAATCAAAACAAAATGTCTAAGAGTGGATCTAACCATTCTGGTTCAGAAAATTCTGCATTCAGCAGATATAGTGCAATCGTAAGCGAGTATATTTCAAGAAATTACCGATATATACTTTTGTTTTTTATAGGCTATTTTGCATTAAGCCTTATAAATTTTTTCAGCGTGAATACAAGTCAGTCTGTTGCGGCTTTTTCCATAACAGATTTTGAAATAGGACAGATTTCGGATAGAACGATAATTGCAACAAAAACGCTTCCTGCCGATGATATGAATCCTGTTTCGGTTGTTGAAGGCGAAAAAATCATAAAAAAAGGTTTTCCTATTTCGGAAGATGCATACAACAAGCTTGAAAAAATGGCTTCTTCGCCTGTTTATCTTGATTACCGTGCATTTGCAAATTCGGAGCTTTATCTGCTTCTGCTTGCATTCTTCTGGTATATTGTATATTCATTTACATTATGCAGGAATAATAAAAAACTAAAATTGCGTGAACCTCTTGTACAGATTATATTCTTTATATTGCTGTATGGTTTTACCGCATTCGGAAGAAAAATTCCTTATTTTGCAAATTCCTATTCAATATGCATAATAATACCGTCTACGCTTTTTGTTCTTCTTGTCGTAATAATTTACGGTACACTGCCGGCAACTCTGTTTTCTGTAATTCTTTCTATGGGTGTTCTTAATGCGTCTTCGTGGCAGCTTATACCTTTTTTATATACGCTTTCTTCATCATTAACGGCCGTATGTATAGTAAGAAAAATAGAAAAACGTGTTGATTTGTTCTTTGCTTCTCTTATACTTGCGGTTATTGATGTCATAATTCTTATATTCCTTATGACAATTTTTAATGACACGTTCTCTGATGTAGGAAAAATCTTTCTTGGCGTTGCCTTTAACGGTTTTATTTCTGGAATTCTTACCTTTGGTTTCCTTACACCGCTTGAACTTCTGTTGAATACTGCTTCTGTTTTCAGACTTATGGATTTGAGCGACTTAAATAATCCGATTATGCGTAAAATGATGGTGAATGCCAGCGGAACGTATCAGCATTCGGTAATGGTTGCCCAGCTTGCAGAACGCGGATGCCGCGAAATCGGAGCAAATGCGCTTATTGCAAGGGTCGGCGGTTATTATCATGATATTGGAAAAATTGATCAGAGCCAGTATTTTGTCGAAAATCAAAAGGGCGAAAACAAGCATGATGAAATAAATCCGACTCTTTCTATTTCCATTATAAAGAGTCATGTTAAAAAAGGTGTTGAAAAGGCTCGCCAGTTGCATCTGCCGGAACAGATTATCGATATAATTGCAGAACATCACGGAACAAGCGTTATTTCTTATTTTTTCAGCGAGGCAAAGAAAAAAGATGATTCACTTGAACCGGAAGACTGTTCATATCCAGGTCCTCTTCCTTCTACAAGAGAATCTGGTGTTGTAATGCTTGCCGATACAGTTGAAGCTGCCTGCAAGACATTAAAAAATCCGTCTGTTCCGAGTCTTGAAAAATTCATTACGTCGCTCATCAGTGCAAAAATAGAACACAATCAGCTTGATAACTGTGGTTTGACTTATGCTGATATAACAAAATTAAAGAATGTATTCGTACAGATTCTTGCCGGATTCTATCACAGTAGAATTGAATATCCGGATCAGAAAAAGGAAGAAGCTGCTAAAAACGAAAACCACACTGAAATTCGCAGCGAAAACCGTTCTGAATTACATACAGAATCCGAAAATAAAACTGAAACTAAATAATCAAGCGGGGGAAATTATGAATAGAATTTTTGTAAGTATAAATGAAAATATGGAACAGCCGGACTGGCTTGAAAGCACAGAAGTTTTTCTTGAAAAAGCAATGAAAGAATTGAATTATGACGGCGAGGAAGTTTCGGTTCTTTTCTGTGATGATGAATATATTCACGAACTTAACAAGGTTTACCGCGGAATTGACAGTGCAACCGACGTACTCTCTTTTGAAAACGAACAGGAATACGAGGATGAAGAAGGGCACTGGAAATGCATGGGCGATATTGTAATAAGCCTTGATACTCTTCCTGTAAATGCCGATTATTTTAACGTAAACAATGATTCAGAATTAAAGCGTCTTCTTGTACACGGTCTTCTTCATTTAAACGGAATGGATCATGGAGAAGAGCATCTTGAAGATGGAAAAAAGCCTGAATGTGAAATGCTTGTTATTCAGGAAAATTTATTGGAAAAACTAAAGGATGAGAAAATAATAAAATGAATTTTTTCGGATTAAAAAGAAAATCAGCAAAAAAAGAGGAATTACAGAATACTGAAACAAGTCAGCAGCAGGAAATGCTTCAGAAAATTTTGAACGAAGAAAAACAGGTAATGCTGCAAGGTGTTGAAGATTTATCAAAGACTTCGGTAAAGGAAGTAATGGTTCCCCGTATTGATGTTGATTTTATTGCCTCTGATACGCCAAAAGTGGAGCTCCTTCAAAAGATAATAGACAGCGGACATTCTCGTTTTCCTGTTTATACCGATTCAATTGACAATGTTACGGGTGTTCTTTATGTAAAAGACCTTCTAAAAAAAATGGCAGATCAGACAGGCCTTCTTACAGACGAGCAGATTAATCTTCAGAAAATTATACGAAAGCCTTATTTTGTTCCCGAAAGTAAAAGAATAGACTCTCTTCTTCGTGAATTCAAAAAACAGCATCTTCATATTGCAATTGTAATTGATGAATACGGTGGAATTTCAGGCATCGTTACAATGGAAGATATTATTGAAGAAATTGTAGGCGATATTCAGGATGAATTTGATACGGACAAAGAAGCAATCATTTCTGTAAGCGAAAATATATGGCTTTGCGATGCCCGTGTAAATCTTGATGATTTGAATGAAACTCTTGATGCAAATTTCCCTAACGAAGATTTTGACAGCCTTGGCGGTTTTGTATTTGATTTGTTTGGAAAAGTGCCTGTAAAATATGAAAAAGCAACATGGAATAATTATGATTTCATCGTGCAGGATATGGAAGGCCACCGCATAAATATGGTAAAAATAATCAGGAATATAGAAGACGGAAAATCTGAAGATGAAAAGGAATAAGAGCGAACTCAGAGATTACAGGAAAATTTTCGCCGTTATTGCAGGAATATGCGTTTGTTTAAATGCTTTTGCTGCACCTAAAAAGACTGCCCGGGAATATTACGAAAGCGGCCTAAAATATCAGCAGGAAGATAACTGGTATCTTGCCTCTCAGGATTATTTTGAAGTTGTTGAAATTAATCCTGCTTTTGCCGATGCATGGGTCAGGCTTGCTGAATGTGCCTATAAATTAAACGAATTTGACCTTGCATTTTTATATCTTAGCTATGCTGAAAAGTATGAAGCCGGCAGTTCCGAAATACAGAATCTTCTGGGAATGCTTTTGCTTGCGCTTGGCAAAAATGATGAAGCCCGCGAAATTTTTAACAATGTCCTAAAAAAATATCCAAACGATGTAGACGCGCATTTCGGACTTGCGGAACTTGAACTTTACGACGGAAAATTTTCAGGAGCAGAAAGTCAGTATTCGGAAGCTTTACGAAGACAGAATACAAACAGAAAGGCTTTGCTGTCCCTTGCTCTTGTTGCTGCAGAAACCGGGCATTTTGACAAAGCCGATTCATATATCAAGCAGGCTACAAGTTTTTATTCCGGTGATTCAGAAGTTCATTATCTTTCGGCAGTTGTTTCTGCAATGAAAGGTGATTATGTAAATGCCGAAAAGCAGTGCAAGATTGCAGTAGAAATAAACGAAAATAATTCAAAGGCTTACGAGCTGCTTTCAACAATTCTGTTCATGCAGAAACGTTATGTCGAAACTGCCGATATGTGTGATTATCTTATAAAAAAAGATAGAAATCATCCTACAGCCTGGTATTTAAAGGGGCTTGCAGAAAAACAGCTTGGCAGAAATTCAGAAGCAATTGAAGTCTGGAGTACGGGGCTTTCTATAAATCCTCATGACGAGCTTATGCGTTATGTAATGGAACTTGAAATTCGCGAAAACCTTTTGAATGATGACCCTCGCCGCAAAGAATGGGCATCTTATCATATCGAAAATGCAATGATGTATGATTCAAGGTATGATAAAAATGGTGCTTTCTATGAATATCAAAGGGCGCTTTTGCTTGATCCGATGAATTTAACTGCACGACAGGCTTATGCTGATATCCTTAATCTTAACGGAATGCATGAGTTTTATCTTGAACAGCTTAAATTCATACGCGATACACATTCTGAATCGATGAAAAAAAACGAATTAGTTACTCTTAATGATAAAATTGAAGCTTATGATTCACTGCTTACTACAACACTCGGAAAACGCTGGAAAGTAGATCCGTTCTATCTTGATAAAATCCGCTGGAATATTGCAATTTTTTATATGGATACTACAAAAAGTTTTGTGCATGCAGATTCAGAACGTCTTGCTGCCGAAGCCTGTGCAGATATTTTTTCGGGTGTATCAATAACTTCTGTAAAAACTCAGATAAATCCTGTTGCAAGTTATGGTGAAGCTTTTAGAAAAGCCAGGATGAGCGGAATTGATTATTTTATCATAGTTTCCATGAGCGAAGGTTCTGATGACCTTACACTTTCTTTTCAGATGTATTCAGGACGTACTGGTTCAAAAACTACGGAAAAATCATTTTACAGTACGGGAAACAACAGGTTTTCGAATGTGTTAAGACGTTTTAGAAATGCAGTTTTGGAACAGCTTACTGTAAAAGGTAAGGTAATAGGCAGAAACGGTAAAAGAATTCTTGTTGATTTGGGACTTGCAGAAAATATTAAAAATGGTGCTGAACTTGCCATTATACGAAAAGGTGGTGTTCGTACTGCCGAAGTTGGTCCTGGTGTTATTTATAAGGATGAAGATGCCGTCGGTACTGTAAAAATAACCGAATGCGGTGAAGAAATTTCAGAAGGCATAATCGAAAATCATGGTTTTTATGACCGTATTAATATAGGCGATGAACTTGTACTTATTTCTCTTCCGTCGTCTGAAGAAAATGGTTCTGAAACACCAGAAAATGTAGTTGATAACGTTCCTGCCGCAGATGCAGAAGGTAAGCCTGTCCGTTCTGATACGTCTGTAAAAGGGCAGAGTACTATTGCAGAAATTAAGCGTGCGGTTTCAAAACCTTCAATCATCGAACTATTGAGGAATATCTATTAAAGCTGCAGTTTTCTTGTGGTGAATGCACGTCTTAGAAATTATCCAAAGCAGTATCAATCCATTTTTTTGTCTGCTGCGGATAAATCTGAGATATTTTAACAAAGGTTTTTACAGATTCTTCATATTCACCGCTGAAAAATTGTGCTTCTCCAAGATAAAAATATGCCCTGTTTTGAACGGCATCCGTTATGTTCGTTCCTATAAGTTTTTTTAATTGAATAATTGAATTTTTATAATCCCTTTGAATGAAATAATCTTTTAAGATAGAAAATAACAGGAAGTCATCACCACTATCCGGCGAAATTAAATCTTCTTCAAAAAAGTATGGCCGCATTACATCCTGCTTTTTGTCAGAAAAATAAGTAAGTTCCTTTACGGATTCAATTGTATGTTTTGAAAGTTCTTCTTTTAATGATGTATCTTTTACTTCCGTTCCAACATCAAGATATGGAAGCGGAGTTTCCCTTTTTGTTCCTGATTCGTAAAGTTTTTCAGGTTTCTGAATTTTTTCAGCTGGTTTTTCAACAGGAACCGGCATGCTTATTCCTGTTGCCGTTGCATTTATTGATGGAAGGATAATATTGTAAGGTTTATCGGTAACTGCAATTACAGCATAGTAATATTCATTGTAATCTGGCAGTGTGTCCGTCCATCCCGAAAGTCTGTGGTCAAGTTCTGCAATTTTTACTGCTCCCTGTAAATCGGAAGTTCTTGTCATTGGCTGTGAACTTCTGTAAAGCCAGAATTTTGTGATTGACTCACTTGATGAAGGTAGTTTCCATGAGATGCTTATAAAAGAAGCATTTGCAACTTCTGCCTTTATGTCCTGTACTATCGGATTGTCTGCCGCATGTGCAGAAGAAATTTTTGTGCCAGGTAAAAGAAAAAATGAGAGTAAACAAAATAAAACGACAGTCTTTTTCATACATAAATAATATATTCAGTGCAACATAAAATCAATTGAAAAAAAATGCTTTTTATATGCTTTTTTTCTGGAAAAATACATGTAAAAAACTCCGAAATCTTTATTTTTCTGCAATATTATTATGTGGAAAAAATATATTACTATATAAAAAAGTCTTTTCTGCTTGTAATAAGGCTTTTCTTTGTTTTTCTTAGGAATGGAAGTTCATGCATCGTGTGCGGAAAAAAGGCATGGTTGTATCCTGTATGCGGGGTGTGCGGAAAAAATCATTTTTCAGTGCAGAAGGCTTTTTTACAGAAAAGATGTTCTGTCTGTGGAAAGAGTCTGTTGTCAGCAAAAGGTTTATGTCTTGAATGCCGTTCGGAGCGTGTTATTTTTCATGTAGATTACAGTATGCCTTTGTTTTCGTACCGGCTTTGGAACAGACAGATTATGTACCGCTGGAAAAAACAGGAAGACAGGAGTTTGTCGTTTTTTTTCGGAAAAATGATTTTTCAGGCACTGCAAAAAATGAATGTAGATGCAGTTGTTCCGGTTCCTCCCAGACCTGGTAAAATCGGTGAAAAAGGATGGGATCAGATAAATGATATCGCTCAGTTTTTAAAATATGAGTGTGGAATAAAAGTTCTTAATCTGCTTGTGCGTATTTCGGATAAAGAACAGAAGAAAAAAATACGTTCGGAACGTCTTCAGGCTATTTCTAATGCATATCAGCCATGCAGTAAAAAAAGATTTGATTATATTTTACGGCAGTACGGAGGAAAACTTCCCGAAACTGTATGTATAATAGATGATGTTTGTACGACAGGCGCAACACTCGAAAGCTGTGCCATCATCTTAAAAAATATGAATATAAGGAGGATTTTTGCACTGACACTTTTTTGTGTAGACTGAGTTTAACTGGATTTTGCCCGTAAAATGATTACTGTTTTTAGAAATTATAATAATTTGTTATATTTTTAAGCAACTTTTAAATCTGTTTATGTTGCAAAACCTTAGTTTTCGGAGTATTATTTTAGAAGTCGTTACGGATTTTTCCGTTATTACAACTGCATTTTCGTATTTTCTGCAAGAATATACGGCAGATTTTATGGGAGATAATATGGCTGTTCAAGATTCTCAGTTTCAATTGGTAACATTTCAACTTGGCGATGAAATTTATGGTGTAAACATTATGGATGTAAAAGAAATTGTAAAACTCCAGAATGTTCGTGTAATTCCAAATGCACCATATTATGTGGAAGGAATTATTAATCTTCGTGGTGAAATCATTCCTATTATTGATTTGCATAAACGATTCCGTATTCAAGTCCTTCAGAATCAGGAAGAAGATGATTTGGACGGTGGATTTATCATCCTGAATATTGACGGAAGTAAAATTGGTATTATCATCGATCGCGTTGCTCGTGTTGTTTCTGTAAAAGGAGAGGATGTAAAAGAGCCGCCTCAGATGCTCAGTGGAATTGGTACGGAATATATTGAAGGTGTTATCCGTGAGGATAATGGATATCTGATTATGCTTAATACTCGTAAGCTGTTTGATGGAAAAGAACTTCAGAAAATTATAGAAATGCAATGATACCAGCTTACAGTACTACTATCAGACGAAAAGAAATGGATGCCGTTCTTACCTGCATGGTTGATGAAAAAATCGGACCTGGTGAGCTTAACGGCAGGCTTATTCAAGTTGTAAAAGAATTTACCGGATGTGACGGGGCTGTTGCATTAAGAAGTCCCGCTATTGCCTTGCGATATGCATTACAGGCAATGGGAATGGAATCTGGTTCTAAAATAATGATTTCCGCACTTGCTCCTGTATGGCAGTATAAGGTTCTTAAGGCATTGTCTTTTGAGCCTATTGTACTTGATGTATCAGAATCTTCTGGACTTGTTACTCCGGAAGTTGTTCAGGCTGGCATTCTGGAAGGCGGAAAGCTTCTTGTTCTTCATGAAACAGAAGGCATACTCCCTGATATGGCAGGAATTGCAGCACTTAATATACCTGTAATTGAAGATATTTCACAGAGTGCGGGTGCATTTTTTACTCAGGGTGAAGAAGCTCAGGGTAATCAGGAAAATGCTGTAAGAAATGCTGCTGGTTCCTGTGGTGTGTTTACGATTATGGGACTTGAAGAAAGGGATGTAATTACTGCCGGCGGAGGGGCTGTCCTTATGGCTCCAAAACGAAGGGAATGGATTGTCCTGAAAAAACATATTGATGAAGCACCTTCTACAGATTTGCTTCCTGATATAAATGCGGCTCTTGCCTGGGTTCAGGTTAAGGAATTTGCAAAAAATGAAAAAACTCGCAAGGAAATATATAATTTATATCAGCATTCCTGTATGATAGGTCGGCATAAACTTCTTTCAAGAGATATGGATGACGGTTCAACAATGTGCTGTTTTCCTCTTGTTCTTGCAAGTTCTTATAAAGATGTTAAACAGTATGCTGCAAAAAAGGATATAGAAGTTCGTCCGGCATTTGAGAATTCTGTAATCGCTTTTTATGATGAATTGTCGGAGAAGTGTATTCATGCTAAATCATTGTATTTACGATGCGTGCATTTTCCGTTATATCCTCGTCTTACTCATAATGAAAGTGCAAAAATTGCAAAAGTGTTGGGAAGTTTGCCTTAACGGGTAAAAAATCGTTGTAATTTTGCAATAAAAAAAGGTCTATGAAATATCAAAAAACTCTTGTAATTGTTAATACAAATAAGGAAGCTTCAAAAAAAATAGCTCAGGATATCTCGGTTTTTCTGTCTGGGCGTGGAATTTCCTCGGAATTTTTTGATTTTAACGGTTTTGCTGTTGATAAGCCGGAGTTATTTAAAGGTTATGATTTTGTAATTACTCTTGGCGGTGACGGTACCGTTCTTTTTGCTGCAAGAAACTGTGTTCATCTGAATATTCCGGTTTTTCCTGTTAACCTTGGAGAATTTGGATTTCTTGCATCTGTTCAGCCAGATGACTGGGAAAAGTCGCTTGAAGCTTTTCTTGAAGATAAATGTTATTGTTCTGAACGGATGATGCTTGAAATTGAATTGCTGCGTAACGGAAAAAAAGAATATTCATCGCTTGCTTTAAATGATACTGTAATAAGTACAAAAAGTTCCATTAATACTATTTCAATGTCTGTTTCACATAACGGACTTTCTTTATGCAGGTTAAAATCAGATGGGGTAATTATAAGTTCTCCTACAGGTTCTACTGCTTATTCTGTTTCTGCGGGTGGTCCTATTGTTGAGCCTGGACTTGATGCAATAATCATGACACCGATGAATTCCTTTTCGCTTTCAAGCCGGCCGATTGTATTGAATCCCGACGTTGAACTTTCTGTAACGATGCTTCCATGCCGTACAAAAGAAATTTATCTTACCGTTGATGGAAAACCTTCGGTAGGTCTTGAATGTGGAGATGAAGTTCATGTTCGAAAAATCAAACAGAAAATAAAACTTGTAAACTGTACGGATGAAAATTTTTATAATGCACTGCGTTCAAAATTGAACTGGTCAGGAGTACCTCATGCTTGAAGAATTAACAATAAAAGATTTTGCTCTCATTGAATCAGATTTTCTGGAATTCAACAGGGGATTTACTGTCCTTTCTGGAGAAACTGGTGCCGGAAAATCAATACTTATAGGTGCCCTCTCTTTTCTGCTTGGCGGTAAAGCCGAAATTCAGCAGATTCGAACTGGTTCTGAAGCCGCAGATGTTTCGGGAACTTTTTTTCTTGGTGAAAAGCCTCAAATCAGAAATCTTACAGAAGATGATGAGCCTGAAAATGCATGGGAATGGCTTGAACTTCATGGAATGGGTGATCAGATTGAAAACGGCAGAATAATTTTAAGAAGATATATAAAATCTTCGGGAAAATCTGGTGCATGGATTGGTTCAACTCCTGTAACCCGCGCTGATCTTGCACAGTTTTCTTCATATCTTGTAGATATTCACGGACAGCATGAACATCAGTCTTTGATGAAAGTAACTGAACATCGTAAATTCCTTGACAGAAAGGCTGGAATTTCAGTTGATGTAGATGCATTTACAAAATTGTATTCCTCTCTTGTTTCAAAACGCCGTGAACTGGAGCAGTTTGTTAATTCAGAAAATGAATTAAAACGGAAATTAGAAATGGCAGAATTTGCTGTTTCAGAAATAGAGAATGCAAAATTAAAGGAAAATGAAGATGTCCTTCTTGAAGAAGAGGAAGCCCGTCTTTCTTCTTTTGAAAAAATCTATTCGGACGTAGAAAATATAAATAATGTTCTTGCAGAAGATTCTTCGGGCAGTGAATCAATTGTATCTATGCTTAAAAAAATCCGCAGGGATTCAGCACATGCCGTATCTATGGACAAAAGTCTATCGGCACTCGATTCACGTCTGGAATCTGTTTTTTATGAAGTATCTGATATTGCCGACGAATTTTCTTCATATTTGCAGAAACTTGTTTTTGACCCTGCAAGGCTTACCGAAGTTCAGAACAGGCTTTCTTTAATATATGGGCTTAAGAAAAAATATGCTTCATCTGTAAATGCTCCTTTAAGCGAAGTTATGGCCTGTTATGAGCGTGCAAAAGTCTTTCTTACGGAAAATTCTGAGGTAAGTAATAAAAAGTCTTCAATGGAAAAGGAAATTGCGGTTCTTGAAAAAAAAGTTCTTGAAGCTGCAAAAAAACTTTCTGCTGCACGAAAATCTGCTGCATCCGTTCTTGAAAAACAGGTTGAACAGATACTTTCAAAACTTGGCATGAACGGTACGAAATTTGGCGTACAGGTAAACGAAAAGACCGGCACGGAACTTGAACAGAAATGCGGTCCTTATGGAATTGATGATATTGAATTCCTTATAAGTGCAAATCCAGGTTCTCCGCTGCTTCCTCTTGCAAAAATTGCATCGGGCGGTGAATTGTCCAGGGTAATGCTTGCCCTTAAAACTATATTTGCCCAGTCTGATTCTGTTGACACTTTGATTTTTGATGAGATTGATACTGGAATTGGCGGTGAAGTTGCGGTTGCTGTCGGCGAGCATATGAAAAAGCTTGCACAAAATAAACAAATTTTTTGCATCACACATCTAGCGAGTATTGCAGTTTATGCCGATAATCAGATTAAGATAGAAAAAGCTGTTTCCAGCGGAATAACGGCTTCAAATGTATATCCTGTTCAGGGAGAAGCTCGTGTTGCTGAGATTGCAAGAATGCTTTCGGGTGATTCATCTACAGAGCAGTCTCTTGAACATGCACGCACTATGCTGAATAAATATTCAGGAGGTTACTGATGTCAAAGGTTTCGGATGAGGCCAGGCTGCATTTTACAGATTCCATTAAGCCTTATAAGGAAAAAATTGATAATATATTGAGCAAGGAAAAATCAACCCTTGATTCATTAAGTTCTGACGATGCTCCTGAATACAAGAAACTTCAGCTTTGTGAAGATATGATTTATGTTGCATCTTTGTATATTGCACAGAATACGCTTTCTGTCCGCATTCTTGATGTTAAGAATAATGATGTACTGAATGATGCCAGAAAAACAATTTATAAGGCTATCATCTATCTTGAAGAAATTGTAACGAATCATATTGATATTCCTTATGCAGATTTAGCGCCTTATCAGGAAAAAATTTCAAAGGTTCGTATTGAAAAACGCTATCGTATTATAAGAAAACTTGGACTTGTAATAAATATGCTTAAGGATGCTTTTGGCGATAACAGTAAATGGCATTATACCTTTGTTGAAATTGAAGGCCGTTTTACGACAGTTGCAAAGAATCTTATTGACATGAAACTTGCTGCCAGAGATTATTTTGATCCTGGCCATCCTGATTATGAAACTACAGTTCTTTATATTAGAATAATCCAGCGTATGCTTAATACTTCGGCAACCGCATATCGTGATAAATATGAACTTTCTACACATCGTATTGATGATATGAGTGACGCTATAAAATTCCTGCTTGCATTGAACCGTCTTGATAATCTGATTAATCAGAAAAGCGAGGCAGAGGAAGCAAAGAAAAAAGCTGCGGTTTGGAAAGGCAAAATGGATGCCGATCACAAGAAGGGTATAAGTAAATAATTATGGACAGGCAGCTTGCATTAAGAATTTTCGAAGGTTTTTCCATTCACAGGTGGAACGATTTAATTCGTCCGTTTGATATGGTCGAAATGGATAAAGCTGCCGAAAAAATGGTTCTTGCTTATATAATCGGGAAATATGAAGAAAATAAAGGGAAAGTTATAAACTGGAACTGGATGATTTATGCCTCCATTTTTGATCTTCTTAGAAAAATTGCCTTGTGTGATATAAAAGCACCTGTTCAGCAGATGTTAAGCCGTGAATTTCCAGAAGAATATATGCGTCTTAATGAATGGGTTTTGAATCAATACAGGCTGCTTATTCATGATGATGAAATTTTTTCTCAATTTACCATTTATATCGGACAAAAATCCGGTTCTTTTTCAATTCCTGCAGAACTTTCAGAAACAATTCGTGTTTATAAAGCCGCACATAAATTTTCAACGATACGCGAATTAGAAATGCTCAGTGTTGTTAATGAAAAGGAACGTCTTTCTGATATAAAATCCATGCTTGAAAAAGAAATTCAGCCGTTTCTTGATTTGGAAGGACTTCAGAAACTTATGACACATCAGAAAGCATTTGAATTCCTGTTAAAAATTGAACAGCTGCGTTTTCAGACCAGATGGAATCAGACTCCACGCGTTCCTGAAACATCTGTTCTAGGACATTGTTTTTTTGTTGCAATAATGACGGTTCTTCTTGGCCGGGAATCTAATCAAAAAATGTGCAGTCGCCGCGAAATAAATAATTTCTTTTCCGCTCTTTTTCATGATTTGCCTGAATCTGTAACGAGGGATATTATTTCTCCTGTAAAGCAGGCAACGGATGATCTTCCCGCAATCGTAAAAAAAATCGAAGATGAAATTGTAAATAAAGAGCTTGTTCCTTTTATGGAGCCTTTTTTCCGTGATGAACTTATTTATTATACAAGCGATGAATTTTCTGACAGAATTATTTCTGAAGATGGAACTGTTAAGACGGTTTCTTGGGAAGAATTGAATTCTCTGTATAATAAGCCTGAATATAATCCTGTTGACGGTCGTCTTGTCAGAATATGTGATCATTTTTCGGCCCTTATGGAAGCTGATATTTCCATTAAGCATGGTATAACTTCTACACATCTTACGGGCGGTAAAGAAGGCCTCCTTAAGCATTATGGAAAAGATGAAGTTATCAGCGGAATTAATGTTTATGAATTTTTTAATGATGTAGTATCTGCCTCTTAAAAAAAATTGTGTTAATTTGTCAAAAATAATTCTTGCTTTTCAATAAAATAACGTTATTTTTTATAATATGAATAAATCTGATATTAAGCGTAATTTCTGGATGCTTAACGGTAAATTTGCCAGAAAAGGTTATGACTGGTGGTGGCACAATTTTACGGCGGTAAATGACAGCACTGGTGAGGAAAGAAGTTTTTTTATTGAATATTTTACATGTAATCCAGCTCTTTCTTTGAACGGGAAAGCGGAAAATGGAGATTGTAGTCCAGTTTGTGGACAGTTGCCTGCAAATAAGGAAAATCATATACGGCCAAGCTATCTTATGGTGAAATGCGGCTGGTGGGGAGAAAAGGCAGTTCAACTTCACCGGTTTATTGGCTGGAATTCTGTTCAGATTAATTGTGATGATAATGGCTATCATCTTACGGCAAAAGATTGTTCAGCCTGCGAAACTCATCTTACTGGAAATGTTGAAATTTCTGCGGAAGAGGCTGCTTTGCATCCTGAATGGATGTGTGATTCTGGCAAAATGAGCTGGGATATCAATGTAGATAAAAAAGTTGCCTTTAATGTCGGATACGGAGCGGGAAGTCTTTTTAGAAAAATGAAAGCTTTTGAAATGTACTGGCATGCAGAAGGAATGAAATCTCTTTATAGTGGAACGATTATTTGTAACGGTGAAAAATATACAGTTGTGCCTGAACGTTCTTTTGGTTATGCGGATAAAAACTGGGGTGCTGATTTTACTTCTCCATGGGTATGGCTTTCTTCATGTGATTTAATCAGTAAAAAGACCGGAAAACGTCTTGAAAATTCAGTGTTCGATATAGGCGGCGGCAGACCGAAAGTTTTTGGAGTTGCCCTTAACCGCAAGCTTCTTAGTGATTTCTGGTATGAAGGAAAATCCTATGAATTTAATTTTTCAAAATTCTGGACATGCTGCAGAACGAAATTCGACTGTCAGGAAACTGATGATAAAATAATATGGTATGTAAGACAGGAAACGAATAAGGCTGTAATGGAAACTTCCGTTGAATGTGCTAAATCAGAAATGCTTCTTGTTAATTATGAATCTCCAGACGGTGAAAAAAGGCATAATCGTCTTTGGAACGGCGGAACAGGACATGGAACTGTAAAACTGTATAAAAAGAATGCCTTCGCGGGCAAACAGAAAAGGCTTGAGCTGGTTGATGAAATTGAAGCCCGTCATATAGGCTGCGAATGGGGCGAATATTGCAGGGCTTCTGAATAAAAATATTTTTTTCTGATGCAGTATTTTTTGCTAAAATTATATCTGCATCAGATAGTTTGAAAATTCTTTTTTCTGTCCGCGCCAGAATGCAGTAAAATTATTCCTAGTTCCAAAAAAGAAAAGTCCTTCTGCCCATTTACACCATTCTTCCGACCAGTCCGTTTGTGTTTTTAATCCGAACAGGGCACTTGCCATAATTACTATATGACTGTCGTGCGTGCATATAATGTCCAGCATGCCTTTTTCAGTTTGTGCAGGACGTTGTTTTGAATCAAGCGTCTGACTGAAAATTGCATCAAGAATTGTTTTTGTTTCCTGTTCAAGGGTTATGCCGCGGGAACCTTGTGTATCATGAATCTGAAGAAAATGAAAATATTCATACCAGCCGACACCTCCCTGTTCCTTTGGACGAGGGTCTCCCTGAATGTGGCAGAATGAATGAGATGTAAGTTTCTCCTTGTCATTTGAAATGTCGTTGTCCGGTTTAAAATTGTCTGGAACGCATTTTATTATTTCCTGAACAGTCTGCATGCATCTTCCTACAGGACTGCTTCTCATAATTCCGATTTTTCTGTCAATGCTGCTGCCAATGTCATTTGCCATTTTAATTCCATTTGGCGTGAGCATTAAGTTTGAATAGTCTCCGTCAGGAGGATTTGTGTATCGTTCCGCATGCCTTATAAAAGCAACTGTATTAACGCCGTCTGGAATTTCTTTTGCGGCATCTTTCATCCATAAGTTAGTAGAATTAAAAGTCATATCTGTAGTTTATCATATAAATCATCGGAAGTCCAAATAATAGAAAGTTCTTTTTTTGGCGTAAAAAATCTTTAGTAGTGCTATCCATTGTAAATAAATTTGACGTAAAGGGTTTTGTATTATTATATTTGTTACTATGAATGATACAAATGAAGAAAAAATTGACGGAATCGAAAATGATTCTGAAAAAGATATTATAAATGCGGAAGAGTATGGTGTTGAATCTGATGATGAGGAAAAAATATCAGATGAAAATTCTATAGCTACAACAGAACAGCTTCTTCCTGAAAAACTTCCTGTAATTGTAATGCAGGGACGTCCTATGTTTCCTGGAATTTATACTCCGCTTATGCTTAATTCTCCGGATGATGTAAAATCTGTCGAAAATGCATACTCGGATAACGGCTTTATTGGAATTGTCCTTCAGAAAACGTCAAAAGAAGAACCCGGTGTTGAAGATTTGTATTCTGTTGGAACTGCGGCTCGAATTCTTAAAAAGATTAATCTTCCTGACGGTGGAATAAACGTGTTTATTTCTACAATAAAACGTTTTAGGATTAAAAAAGGCCTTCATAATTCATCTCCTATGGTTGTTGCAGTTGAGTATTTAAAAGATGAGGAAGATGATACATTCGAAGTAAAAGCTCTGACCAGGGCACTTATAACCGAAATGAAGGAAGTTTCTGAAAATAATCCGCTGTTTTCTGAAGAAATGCGCCTTAATATGGTGAATATTGATAATCCTGGAAAAATTGCAGATTTTATTGCTTCTATTCTTAATGTCTCAGCCGAAGAACAGCAGAAAATTCTTGAAACTATAAATGTACGTCAAAGAATGGAGCAGGTTCTTGTATTTATTAAAAAAGAACAGGAATTGCTGCGGGTTCAGAAAAAAATTCAGCGTGAAATTAACGAAAAAGTTGATAAAAATCAGCGGGATTATTTTTTGCGTGAAGAACTTAAGGCAATTCAGGAAGAACTTGGAGAAAATCTTGACGGTGATGCAACAGATTATCAGAAATTTAAGAAGAAGATTGAAGAACTTGCCTTTGAAGGTGAAATAAAAGAAGCGGTTGCAAGTGAACTGTCTAAATTTTCTCAAATGGATCCGAATTATCCTGAATATATAGGAACCCGTAACTTCCTTGAACTTGTTTGTCAGCTTCCTTGGGAAAACAACAGGGATATACCGGTTTCTAAACCTGCTGATTTTTCTCTTGAAAATGCACGGAAGATTCTTGATAGGGATCATTTCGGTCTTGATGATGTTAAAAAAAGAATTATAGAATATCTTGCCGTTCGTAAGATGAAAAATGATTCAAAAGGTTCGATTATTATTCTTGTTGGACCTCCGGGCGTTGGTAAAACGAGTATCGGAAAATCTATTGCTGCTGCAATGAACAGGCCTTTTTACCGATTTTCTGTCGGAGGTCTTAGAGACGAAGCTGAAATTAAAGGACACAGGCGTACATATATCGGCGCAATGCCTGGTAAAATCATTCAGGGATTAAAAATAACTAAAAGCCGCAATCCTGTTTTTATGATTGATGAAGTCGATAAAATGGGTGAAAGTCATAACGGAGATCCTGCTTCGGCTTTGCTGGAAGTTCTTGATCCTGAGCAGAACGTAAATTTCCGCGATAATTACCTTGATTTGCCGTTTGATATTTCAAATGTGCTGTTTATTCTTACCGCTAATACACTTGATTCTATTCCGGGACCTCTTATTGACAGGGCAGAAGTAATCCAGCTTTCGGGGTATATAGATCAGGAAAAAATAGAAATTGCTAAGCATTATCTTATACCAAAAAATCTTGAAAAAAACGGTTTGAAAAAGAATCAGGTAAAATATACAAAAGCGGCACTTCTTGAAATTGCACGTGAATATGCAAGAGAAGCCGGGGTTCGTAATTACGAAAAATGCATAGATAAAATTCACCGTAAGATTGTAACAAAACTGATAGATAGTCAGGAAAATGTAGTTTCTGCTGCAGACTCTTCAGACACTCCTGCTATGGAACTTCCTGTAACAATAGACAGCGGAGATTTGTATGACTATCTTGGAAAACCTGTTTTTGATGAATCTGAAATAAAGGCGGCAAAAGTTCCGGGAACCGCTATAGGTCTTGCATGGACAAGTATGGGTGGTGATACACTTCTTATAGAAGCTGCATCGTTTGCAGGAAAATCAGGGCTTGTGCTTACAGGGCAGATGGGCGATGTAATGAAGGAGTCTTGTCAGATTGCCTTTAACTGGGCCAGAAAATTTGTTCTTGATAAAAAAATTAAAAAGCCTGAATGGTTTGAAAAAAATGTAGTTCATCTTCATATTCCTGAAGGTGCAACTCCAAAAGATGGTCCTAGTGCAGGAATTACAATGGCAACGGCTTTTGTTTCCCTCTTTTTCGGAAAAACAATAAAACCTTCTCTTGCAATGACTGGTGAATTATCACTTACGGGGCAGGTTTTGCCGATTGGCGGGTTACGTGAAAAAACAGTTGCAGCAAAACGTAATAAAATAAAAACAATTATCATACCAAAGGCAAATGTTCGTGATCTTGATGAAATTCCAGAAAACGTAAAATCTGGTATAAATTTTATTCCTGTTACGGATGTAAAAGAGGTCTTAAAAGAAGCTCTGAAACTTATATTGTAATATTCAATAAAAAATGATATTTTATAAATTGACATTTTATATAGGAGCTAAGCAAAAAACTGCCAGAAATACTGTCAGTTTTTTGCTTTCAAAGTTTGCGTTGCAAACTTTATATTTATTGCACATTCTCACTGTGTTACGAATGTGCGTAAAAAGTCAATTCGGAAACAGAAGTTTCCTCATCGACTTTTTATAGGAGTAAAAACATGACATACACTGCAGAAGTGGAACATATGTGTCCTTTGGCTAAAGGCGCATATCATGGACCTGCCCCAATTCCTGAAGAAGGAGAATGGGTAAAGGTTAAGAAAATTGAAGACGTTTCTGGTTTTACACACGGAATCGGTTGGTGTGCACCACAGCAGGGTGCTTGTAAACTTTCTTTGAACGTAAAGAATGGTGTTATCGAAGAAGCACTCGTTGAGACTATCGGTTGTTCTGGTATGACACACTCAGCTGCTATGGCTTCTGAAATCCTCATTGGAAAAACATTGCTTGAAGCTTTAAATACTGACCTTGTATGTGACGCTATCAACACAGCTATGCGTGAACTTTTCATGCAGATTGTTTACGGTCGTACACAGTCAGCTTATTCTAAAGACGGACTTAAAGTTGGTGCTTCTCTTGAAGACCTTGGAAAGAACCTCCGTTCACAGGTTGGTACAATGTTTGCTACACGCAAAACAGGTCCTCGCTATCTCGAAATGACAGAAGGATATGTAGAAACTTGTGCTGTTGATAAAGATAATCAGATTATTGGTTACAACTGTATCAATTTCGGTAAATTGATGGATGCTCTTAAAGCTGGAAAACCAGCTCAGGAAGCAATTGAAGGTGCACGTACACATTATGGTCGTGTAACTGCTGATCAGGGTATGGTTCGCCTCATCGACCCAAGAAAGGAGTAGAAAATGGCATTGTTTGAAGATTTTGAAGGCCGCATTCCTCAGGTAAATAAGGCACTTAAAGAATATGGTTTTAAAGAAGGTGAAGCTGGATTAAACGAAGCTCGTGACCTTTGTAAAGCTCGTGGATTCGATCCATATGAGATCTGTCAGTCAACACAGCAGATTTGTTTTGAAGATGCAAAATGGGCTTATGTATTAGGTTCTGCAATTGCAATTAAAGAAGCTGAAAAAACTGGTGACAAATCTGGTTCTACAGCTGCAGCAAACATTGGTAAAGGACTTCAGGCTTTCTGTCTTCCTGGTTCTGTAGCTGATGACCGTAAAGTTGGTCTTGGACACGGAAACCTTGGTGCAC
>CAMOWQ010000005.1 GCA_946628495.1 uncultured Treponema sp.
GGAGAAGTTGAAGTATGACATATTATTTAGATGCAAATATTGTCAGCTATCTTCTAAAAGGAAATAAAGATATATTTTCAAAACTTAGTGATTTAGCAAGTAATGATCATACAATTTCTATTCCAAATATTGTTTATTATGAGATAAAACGAGGGCTTCTTGCTAATGGTGCTACAACAAAATTAGACCGCTTTATAAACTTTGCAAAAGTACTGGGAATAGTAGAATTAAAAACTTCAACTCTTGATATTGAAGCGAAGATTTATGCTGATTTGAAAAACGATGGAAATATTATTGAAGATGATGATATTTTTATCGGAGCAACAGCACTTGAGAATGACGCTATTCTTGTTACTAATAATGAACGTCATTTAGGAAGAATCAAAGACTTGAAATACGAAGTTTGGTGTTGATTCGATTTTTAGTAAGAAAATTATTTAGATTAACTGAATAAAATAGCAAATTCGGCGTAAGCAATTTACATATCGGGTTTTAGGGCTCGCGTGCGCAGCATAGCTGCTTCGAGACTCGCTAAAAACAGTCCACTGGACTGTTTTTGCCTGCGTCGCAGGCCGCTCCCTACCTAGGAGAAGGGGTAGCGGAAAACCGCGAAGTGGGTTGGAGCGAGGGGAAGGCTTTCCCCTTCTTATGAATTTTTATCCCTGTCTTTTATGCCCTTTCAATAATCTGAATGCAAGGTTCGGTTTTTTCCATTATAAGAGGGAAATGGCTTTCTGTAAGAAGAACCGTTTCGCCGTCGCACTGAACAAGAATAGGCTTATCGTAATTTATTCTTATTTTTTCAGCAGAAAAGGTTTTTGAACAGCTGCATTTTTTATTATTGATGTATGAACCGTCGATATAATGATTGTTTACCATAATCAGTTTTGCAAGAGAAATCTTTTTTGTAAAACAAACGTTATCATCTGTCGGGAAAATTTTGTGTCCACCGCCATAAGTAGAATGTCCGGATTTTCCAAAAACTACAAAAGTAATACGGTCGTCGGTTTTTGCAAAAACATTTCCGTCTTTATCGAAATATTCGACGTGTGCAGTACCAATCGGTAAATCCTTATCATAAACAAAGGCACTCAAAATAACGCACATCTGGTAAATGTTTCCAGGCATTTTGCGTTTGATTGCATTTGTAAGATAGCAGACGTAAGCATCAATTCCGATACTTGCAGAGTTGAAGGCATACCAAGGTGCAGGCGGAATATCTCCGTCAGAATATTTTTCTGGATTTTTTTTACATTTTTTGATTTCTTCTGGAGTCGGTGTTTTTTCCGGGTAAACACGCACTGCCTGTGCATTTTTGAATTTAAGCGGTGACTGAAGCAGATTCATTGTTTCTTCAAGAGTATGCCCGTCGGTTCCGTCGTTGCCGGTTCCAAGAGGAAGTCTTATTAAAGTAATATGCTTTGTAATTACGGTATTTTTTGTTTCATCATCATGTGCAAGCTTAAAAAGACTTGTCTGTACTTCAAGAGAAGTTCCATCGCCACCAGCAGTTATGATGATATGCGCATCTTGCTCGAATGACGGATTGTTTTTGTACTCATCAAGGATTTTTTCAACAAGTTTAACCGTAATTTCCTTGGCATGACCTGCATATTCAGTACAGATTGTGTTTGTTGTAACAGATGCTGCCTGATTTTCTTTTGATTTTACGGCCTGTGCAGTGTTGGCAAGGACTTTTTTATAATGAACAGCCTTTTTCTTTTTCCTAAAACAGCCTGCAGTAGGATTTACAATGATATCAAGATAAACGCTCTTCCCATTCCAAAGCGGATTTTTAGAAATAATCACAGAAAGACAATCCGCAATGTCTTGTGATGTTAATTCAGAACTCATATTTTTAAATTATTATATAGAAAAAAAAAGATGTCAATAAAATTTACCAAAATAGCTCATTCGAACTCTATTGTTTTCATCTATAATATCATGGTTTTGTGCAATAGGATTGCAGCCAACATACACTTCTTTTATATTAGTCCAGCCAGATAAATCTGGAAGACAGGAAATATTATTATTCCATAATATGACTCGCTCAGGATTCAGATTTTTCAATTCATCAATACTATCAAGATTACACATTCCCAAATCAATATCCTTGAGTTCTGTCAGGTTTTCCAGATATTTTAAGTCCACATTTTTTTGATAGCACAAATCTAATCCTTTCAAATAAATACATTTTGATATCGGTTCATAACTGGAAACAGGATTCCTATTAACACATAAATACGTGAGATGATTTATTTTTGTTATCGGTTCAAGATTCTTGATTTTTCCAGGATATAAAATTAATGATTCCAGATTTTTAAGTCTTTCTATTCCTTCAAGTTTTTTTGCTGAACCATATTTTGCATTAATGAAAAGTCTTGTTACTTCTTCAAGATCCTGTTCTGTAAGATGTTTTTTTCCAAGCTGTTTTCTTATAACCCGTTCAAGTCTTGGATTTTCTGGAATAAGCCCGTCAACACGATGTGTATAAAAGTAAACAACTGTACATGAAATTAAAATCAGTACAAGTATAATTTTTTTAATTATCACAGATACAGTGCTTTGTATTTTTATCATAAACAAACTCCTCCAATAAAAGATACCCTCTCCGATGCCATTATTCTGTTGTAATATTCAAGTTCAATAATGCTCTTGTTAATATGGTACATACCATTTTCAAAAAAAAAGCAACAAAAAAAATGTAATAAGAGGATGAGTATATGAAAGGTGATTTAAAATTTGGAATCTACGATTTCAGTGATTTTGCAGATGAATTGGATGAAGAACAACTTATTACAGTAAATGGAGGAAGAAGTTATGGACAATGTGGTAGTGGAAGTCCTTCTACAACATCGACTCCAAATCAGCAGCCATCTCCGTCTATTCCAACAAATTATACAAATACATCCGTATCTATAGTTTCTTCAGGTTATTGTAATGGTGGTGTTGGTGCTGATTCTGTTTCGACTCCTTATGGTAAGCCAAATAATAAAAAAAATTCATCCGAAACACCTTCTGATAATCCACAGCCTAGTTTTACAGACAGTAATCCTAAAAAGAATTGGAAAAAAGAATGGAATCCATATTTTGGTAATCCTGATTATGAACTAACAGAAAAGGATGGGGTAACCTTAAGAGAAGCAGAATCTGTTTGGGGAAAAATGATAACGAAAGAAGAATCTGATTATTACTTTGATTTAATAAAGGCAATAGTTACAGATTCTGAAACTGGAGGGTATGTGTTAGTAACTAGTAGTGGCTATGGTAATGGAACATATACTGAATATTCTTTTGTAGATTCTGAAAAAAAATTGCATAATACTTTTATAGATGCTAATAATGATGGGATAATTGATTATGTCACCGATTAAAAAGATTCTTACAATACAATTCGTTTTTCTTCTTTCTATATTTTTCTGTTATGGGCAGGAAGATTTTCCTTCTTTATATAAATATTTACAGGCAAATAATTATGAAAAAGTTATAAAATATTCTCCGTGTGATTATGTAATTTTTGATAAGGCAGAAAAAGATCCTCTTTATATTAGTTTTACTTATGGTGATGAAAGAAATTTGTTTGGAGTTCGTGCTTTTGTAATGTTTAAATTTACAGAAATAGGACCGGAAATGACTAACGATTTTATATCTATAGAATTTTAGGATGAAAATAATGTTCGTGTTAAATATGAAAAGGCAAACAGAAACATGGATAAGGGAAATCGTACTGTTATATGGGATGGCAATATAGGTCGTAAAGGCTGCATCCAATATGAAAATCCTATTTTACATTTGTGGGAATAAATTTAAAAAATGAAAAACCTAACAATAATAATTCTTTTTGTTTTATGTTATACAAATCTTTTTTCTCAGCCTCTTAACAGTTATCAGCAATGATCATAAGATTTCTATGATGAAGCAGGCAGATTCTTTGTATCACGTTAAAAACTGTGGATGATTGTATATGATGATTAACAGAAAAAATAATGGAGAGACTTTTTTATGCATGTTATTAATTTGTTCAAAAAAAATATATTTATATATTTAATATTTCTAACTTTTAATTATGTATATGCATATGAAATAACAGATAAATCTATAATTTTGCGTGATGATAAAGGAAATACTTTTTCTCTTCTTATGGATTCTGAAACTGTAAAGTCGTATTTGGGAGAGCCAAAGGAATTAGTTATGTCAAAAGATTCTGATGGTGATATTTCTGGATATGTTTATGATGGAATAGAATTTTATGTTGATAATTTCTTAAAAAATCAAAGAGAAAAATACCTTGTATGGACAATTCTTGTAGAGAATCCAAACTATTTAATTACTTTTAAGAATTTCAGAATTAATGAAACAAGATTTCAAGATGTTTCAAGTTTCTTTAATGTGTCAAATGGACAGATATATTCGAAATATTCACCTGATGAATTAAACTTGCTTTGCTGGTTTTCTGTTGAACAATATATGCCTCCTGATACTGAGGATGTACAAAAATATGGAGATTTTCTAATAGTTTTAACATTTGATTCAAAAACTCAAATCCTAAAGAAATGTCAGTTTTCTATAGATTATGGTATTTAATAAAGTATAATATAGAAAAATCATTACTAAAAAATGTACTTTTTTAAAAAATCGCAGTAAGATTGACTTGCTTTAATTTGTCGATTATACTCGACAATATAGATAAATATTTGTCGAATATACACGACGAGTATTGCTTGTTTTATCGATTATATTCGACAAGGAGAACCTATGAATCACGAAATACTAAAGCAAGTTATTTATGATCAGCACGAAATTATAAAGAATTTTACAATTGTTCCTCGCGAATATGGGTTTGATCTTAATGCCAATTATGTTGTTATTGGGCTTCGTAGAGCCGGAAAATCCACTTTATTATATAAAATTGTTCATGACCTTATTGCACAAGGAACGGATTGGAATCAGATAATTTATATCAATTTTGAAGATGAACGTCTTTCGGAATTTACAGTAAATGATTTTAATGACATTCTTTCTGTTCAAGCAGAACTTAGCGAAAAAAAAGGCTGGTTCTTCCTTGATGAAATTCAAAATATTGACGGGTGGGAAAAATTTGCACGCCGCTTAGCCGACTCAAAGGAGCATGTATTTATTACAGGAAGTAATGCAAAAATGCTTTCGTCGGAAATCGAAAACCGGTTAGGTGGCCGGTATCTTACAAAATATGTTACTCCTTATAATTTTAGAGAATATCTTACGGCGAAAAACGTTGATTTTTCAGATAAAGCAATTCTTGCAACAAAAGACAGCGGAAAAATAAAACGTGAAATGGAAACTTACTTTTATTTTGGTGGATTTCCGGAAAATCTTGAATATAAAGACAAACGTGAATACGTATCAAGCATATATCAGAAAATTCTTTTAGGTGACATAGCTGCCCGGAATAACATCAGAAATAATACAGGCCTGCGTCTTCTGATAAAAAAAATAGCTGAATCTGTAAAAGATGAAGTGTCTTATTCAAAATTGCATAATATCCTCAAAACAATTGGTGTAAATATTAGTAAAGATGTCGTAATTGATTATATCGGATATGCGCAGCAATCATTTTTAATTTTTGCAATCAGAAATTATTTTTCTAAATTTGTTGATAAAGAAACAACACCAAAATATTACTTTAATGATAATGGCCTGTTAAATCTTTTTTTGAGCAAAGAAGAACCAAAATTACTCGAAAACCTCGTTGCAATCACTCTTTGGAATAAATATAAAGACAATCTGTATTATCTTAAAGGCAAAAATCTTGATGTAGATTTTTTTGTTGAAGAAACAGGGCAGGCGATTCAGGTTGCATATTCTGTTGTAAACATTTCTAATGATAGAGAAACAAAATCTCTTATAGAAGCCGCAAAAACTGTAAAGGACGCAAAGAGATTTATAATCATTACCTGGGAAGAAGAAAAAGAATTAACTATTGATGGAGTAAAAATCGAAATCATCCCGCTTTGGAAATGGCTTCTTATTTCCCCTATGATTGAAAAAAACTCCATATAGTAGTATAACAACAGTAGAAAAAATCTATATAGATTAAATCCATACGGAGCAAATCTTAAGAGGTAAAAACATGAATGTTGTTGTAATCGGAGCCCAGTGGGGTGATGAAGGAAAAGGTAAGATTGTTGATTATCTTGCTGAGGATGCAAAATATGTTGTTCGCTATGCCGGCGGACCAAATGCAGGTCATACAATTGTAGTTGATGGAAAACAGTACGCACTTCATCAGGTTCCTTCTGGAATTCTTTATGCAGATAAGCAGGTTTTCCTTGGTTCTGGAATGGTAATTGATGCAGAAGCTTTCTTTAATGAACTTCAGATGCTCAAAGATAACGGAATCAATTGGGAAGGTCGTGTTTTTATTTCTGACCGCGCTCATCTTATTCTTCCACGCTACCGCCAGATGGATAAAGACCGTGATGCAGCCCGCAAACGCCCGATTGGTACAACCGGTCGTGGAATGGGTATTGCTTATGCAGAAAAAGCTCACCGCGATGGTGTTCGTCTTGCTGATTTGGACTGGCCGGAAAAAATGGCTGAATTTGACGGTGAAGATAAAGAATATTTGGATAAATACCGCGATCGCCTTTTGAGTATGCGTGTAAACATGGCTCAGAAGATGTTTGAAGTAAAAGGTTCGAACATTTTGTTTGAAGGCGCTCAGGGTGCAATGCTCGACTTGGACAGCGGAACATACCCTTACGTAAGTTCTGGTGCTTCTTGTGCTGCAGGTGCCGCTACAGGTTGTGGAATTGGTCCTCACGATTTGGACAAAATTGTTGGTGTTTTCAAGGCTTACCAGACACGTGTTGGTAACGGTCCAATGCCAACTGAATTTAATAACGAAAGCGAAGGTGAACTTTGCCAGTACGTTCGCGATACAGGCCGTGAATACGGTGTTACAACTGGTCGTGCACGCCGCTGCGGTTATCTTGATTTGGTTGCTTTGCGCTATGCTTGCCGCGTAAACTCTTTGGACGGACTTGTTCTTACTCACCTTGATATTTACGATGCAATGGATCAGATTGAAGCTTGTGTTGCTTACGACATCAACGGAAAAATCGTTACAGACTTCCCTGCAAACGTAAAAGATATGGAAAATGCAAAACCTGTTCTTGAAAAGTTCGAAGGCTGGAAAACTCCACTTAAAGCTTGCCGTTCTTATGATAATCTTCCAAAACAGGCTAAAGACTACATCAGTTATATCGAAGACTATTGTGGAACACCTGTAACAATCGTTTCTGTAGGTTATGAACGCGAAGAAACATTTGTAAGACAGAATCCTTGGGAAAAATAAAACAAGATAAATAATCTTGAATCAGAATGCCCGGCAGATTGTAATAAAATACAGTTTGCCGGGCATTTTTTTTTGTTCGTAAGTTTGTGAAAATATGGCATGAAGATATGGCAGATAAGGTAAGCAAAACATAAAAGACCGGCAGGCAAGCCCGACAGAAAAATGCGAGTGTTAGGCCTGAAAAATAATTTTCTTTAAAAAAAAAGAAAGTTTTATTATGTTAACAAATATGGAAGTTTTATCTATATATGAACTGCCTTTTCAGACAGTATTTCTTATGTTTTTAATTTTCAGTTTTGTTGGATGGGTTTCGGAAGTTATTTATGTAGGAATTCTTTCGGAGCATAAATTTGTTAACCGCGGTTTTTTGCACGGCCCGATTTGTCCTATTTATGGCTTTGGCGGTGTTGTAATTCTTCTTTTGCCAAAAGTTCTTTATTCTACCTGGATACCTCTGTTCTTCTGTTCCATGATTTTGTGTACCTGCGTTGAATATTTTGCCAGCTGGATTTTGGAAAAGATGTTCCATACTTTGTGGTGGGATTATTCTCATTATAAGGTGAACCTGAACGGTCGTGTTTGCCTTGTAAATTCCGTTTTGTTTGGAATTATGGGTGTTGTAACAATTCATTTTGTAATGCCGCTTGTTATGTATTTTATGAACTGGTATGGAGAACGCCGTATTGCAATTACTTCGCATATTCTGGGTGGTGTTCTTGCTTTTGATATTCTGCTGACAATTAAAAGTCTTGTTGATTACAATATGGCAATCGAGAAAATCAAGTCGTTTAAGGATAACCTTAAATCTATGTACGGTCAGGAAGAATGGTTCAAGAGTTCAACAATTGGTGAAATGCTGGAATCTGTAAAGGAACGTGCAAAGATTGAAAAAGACAGGTTTAGTCAGGGCTTTATTGATAATCTTGAAACTGTATTGCAGGAACACAAAAAGGTTGATGTCCTTATCAGAAAGTTCCCTACTTTAACAAGTAAAGTTTATCACGATGAAATTGCGCATTTACGTGTTAAAATAAAGGAAACTATAAAAGAAAAGATTAAGCATTAATAAAATTATCTATAGAAACTGTTTTCGCGTATGTATCTTGCTAAATAATTTAATGCATTTTCAGATGGTACACATGCAGACAGCGGTAATATCGGGCCTAAAGAGGCTGCGAGCCAGTAACGTACGTCGCTTGCCTGAACATCCATTGTTGGTGTTGACCTCTGTACTGGCGAAAGTCCCGATTCAAAACTTAATTCCTGCTGGCGTGTTTCGCACAAAATCTGCAGCAATGGCAGTCTTTTTTTAGAAGAAGTTGCCGCTATAATCTGCGGAGCAAGGAATTTACGTTTTTGTGAAACTGTCATGCCTGGACTGTAAATAGAACGGTAATTCTTAAGTAAACTGCGTTTGAATTCACGGTGTTCAGAAAGTTTAAGAATTGCAGAACTGATTCTATTCTGATTCATAAGGAATTTAAAATCTTTATACGTAAAATTCTGGAAATCACCTGGTAAAATCTCGCTGTGAATCAGTTTTATGATTGTAAGCAGAGTTTTGTTGAATGCAGTGTCGCCCGAAGATAATTCTTCCAGTGCTTTTTCCAGATATGTGTTGTTTCCAGGATTTTTATCTAAATCTTTCTTAAAAGCCTTATAAAGTGTTTCTTCTATGTTCTGTAATTCTTCGTAACCGAACAGGGCTTCTACAAGCATTCCAAATGCATTTACAGTTGGTTCGCTTTCTTTGCCCGGTATTAAAATGCCTATAAGTTCTTCCTGTTTTGCGTTTGTTACATAAGAAAGAAAATCAGACCATAAAGCTATATTTTCTACGCCTGAATTCTTAAAAGCCTCGTAGTTTACGTCAATCTGATAAAAATCATACAAAAGCGGAACATAATTTATATTGTGAGAACGTAATCCCAGGTTTTCGATTGTTGCTTCCGGCATGCCTGCAAAATATTCCTGAGGAATCTGTTCAAGAGATTTTGATTTATTGATGTATTCGATGGAATCAAAATCGGCATTCGCAATAAGAATTTCTGCTTTTTTAACTTCTTTAGACTGATGTGAAAGAGGAATTTTATCATCAAGCAGATGAATTTCGTAATATTTGCGTTTTGCTTTTCCCTGTTCCTCGTTTAGAATTTTTGTAATGCTTTCCCTTGTTTTTTCTGGAACATTGTAGAAAGCAAGAACCGGTTTTCTTGTAGCAAAATAAAGAATGAGGATAAGGGCTGTAATTAAAATGAGTGCTGAAGCTGTACCGGCGATAAAAATTTTCTGTAACTTTGTCAGATGAATTTTATTGCTGAATGAAATTTTTTTGTTTTTTGCAGCAGATTTTTTAGTTTCTTTCTTTGAATTCATAATTTTGTCCTTACATACAATAAGGTTTGTTTGAAGAGTTTTTCAAGACCTTGTAATCGATTTTTATTTAAAAAAAATTAAGCATTTATCAAACAAAGCTGCTGAAAGGTTGTCTTAATTTTTCCATCTGCAACGTTATTTAAGAGATATCTCTTATAAATTATAATACGATTATGGGCTTTTGCATATTTTTTTTTAACATATTTTGATATAGTACAATTATGAATAATAAACATAATATGCAGCTTCTTCAGGAGCTGTCGGAAAAAAACGGACCTTTATGTGTTGGATTGGATACATCGGTATCCTATATTCCCCAGAATATCATTAAGAGCATCGGAAGTGAAACTCAGGCAGTTTTGGAATACAACCGTGCGATTATAGACCGCATTGCAGCTGACAAATCGGCATGCTGCTGTAAAGTACAGATTGCATATTATGAAGCGATGGGCATTGAAGGACTTAAAGTTTATTCAGAAACCCTTAAGCTTGTCCGCAAGGCAGGGCTTATCGCAATTTCTGATATTAAGCGTGGTGATATTGGTGCAACTTCTGAAGCATACGCTAAAGCTCATTTTACAGGCGATTTTGAAACAGACATCATTACAATAAATCCTTACATGGGTTTTGATACACTTGTTCCATTTTCTAAATATGCAGTTCCAGAATTGGGCGGAAAAGGTGCATTTGTTCTTCTTTGTACTTCAAATCCAGGCATGCTTGATATTGAACATCAGGAATTAAAAGACGGAAGGCATCTTCTTGAATGCGTTGGCGACGAAATTGCCCGTATCGGTAAAGAGTACGCTCAGTATTATGCAGAACAGACATGTGGTGTATTCGGCGCGGTTGTAGGTGCAACTCAAGAAAATTATGCACGATTCCTTCGCGATAAATATGCAGACACATTCTTCCTTATTCCAGGCTATGGTGCTCAGGGTGGAAGTGCAAGAATTGCTGCTACGCTTTTAGACAAGGCTGGTGGTACTGTAAATTCAAGCCGCGGTATTTTGTGCGCATGGAAAAAAGATGCAGAACTTGCTTCTAAAATTGAATCTGAAAGTCTTACACTTCAGGATATAGCTGATTCTGCTGCAAGGGCAAGCTTGTTTTCAAAACAGGATTTGCTTAATGCAAAAAAGAGTTTGTAAAAGTTTGTAAAATTGCAGATGTTTAGCAGGTGGTTTATATGAAAAAAGATTGTCATGGAAATCCGCTTCCAGTTTATGTTACGGGAAAAGTTGTTGAATGTGCGGCCGTTAATGGTGCAGTTCCGCAGAACAGTGTTTATTCTTTGAAAGTGCTTGTTCAGAATAAGGATGCAATGCCTGTTCCGGGGCAGTTTTTTATGCTGCATGCTGTTCGGTCAGATGTACTTCTTGGTCGTCCAATAAGCGTTTATCATGCAGAAAGTGCTGCTGACGGTTCAGTAAAACTTGAATTCCTTATTCTAAAAAAAGGAAAGGGAACGGAAGAATTATGTTCACTTCGTAATGATGATGAAATCAGGCTTCTTGGACCGTGCGGAAATCGTTTTGATTATGAACCATACAAACATGAATGTTCAGACAAACCAAAAAGTGCTGCGAATACAGCGGATGCAGCGGGCGAATCTGATGTCGAAAACCAGCAGGAATGTGGCGAAGTTAAAAAAGTGCTTATTGTTGGCGGTGGAATTGGTGTTGCACCTGTTGCAGGTTTTGCAGAAAGCCTGCCGGAAAATTCTTATGATTTTTATGCTTCTTTTAAAAGCGGTTCCTACGGTTTAGATAATATTCATCCAGAAAAACTTGTAATTACAACGGATGACGGTTCTGTTGGAATTTGTGGAATGCTTCCTGTCGCACTTACAGAAGAAGCTGTAAAAAACGGAAACTACGCGGCTGTTTATGCCTGTGGGCCTACCCCAATGCTTAAATATGTTAAAAAAGTTGCAGAAGCATGTGGCGTTCCTTGCTGGCTTAGTATGGAATCCAGAATGGCATGCGGCGTTGGTGTATGTCTTGGCTGCACGATTGATACTACAAAAGGAAAGATGCGTTGCTGTAAAGACGGTCCTGTTTTTGATTCAAGAATTTTGTTTGAAGAAAATTGCGGGGCAAGTGTGAATTCCAATGCATCTGTAACCGCCCGTGCCGTTTCGGAAAAAGCTGCTGAATCGTCTGTAAAAGCCGCTGCTTCAACTGCAAAGGTCTGCGCTGATTCTTCTATTAGTTCCTCTTTTGAACCTGATTTATCTGTTACGATTGCAGGCGTAAAATTTCAAAATCCTGTAATCGGTTCTTCTGGAACATTTGGTTTTGGAACTGAATATGAATCTGTTTTTGACGTAAACAGGCTTGGAGGTATTTCTTCAAAAGGTCTTACTCTTGAACCTCGTCAGGGAAACGACGGCATACGTATTTGGGAAACTCCATCGGGACTTATGAATTCCATTGGTTTGCAGAATCCTGGTATTCCTCATTTTATAAAAGAAGAACTTCCGCAGATGCTTGCATTAAAACCAGTTGCAATTGCAAATTTAAGCGGTTCAAGTCTGGAAACTTATGTAGAAGGCGCAAAACTTCTTGAAAAATCGGCAGTGCCTGTAATCGAATTGAATATTTCCTGTCCGAATGTCAGTGCCGGTGGCGCAGCTTTTGGTATGAGCTGCAGTGCAGCCGAGCAGGTTGTTAAGGCAGTCCGAGAGCAGACGACAAAACCTTTAATCGTAAAGCTTACTCCTCAGTCTACGGAATTGAATGCGGTTGCCCTAAAATGTATAGAATGTGGCGCAGATGCAATTTCGCTTTGTAATTCTTTCCAGGGAATTGCCATTGATATAGAAAAAAAATCCTTTGTTTTTGACAAAATTAAAGCTGGTTTTGGAGGCCCTGCTGTGCGTCCTATTGCAGTTCGCCTTGTGTACGAGCTTGTTCAGGCAATAAAAACGCTGCCAGAAGAAAAACAGGTTCCTGTAATTGCAATCGGCGGTATAGCAACCTGGCAGGATGCAGTTGAATTCATTATGGCTGGCGCAGATGCCCTGCAGGTTGGTACGGCAACATTTGCAAATCCTATGGCGATGATAGAAATCATAGACGGACTTTATGCATTCATGAAAAGAAAGGGATATAAGACTCTTAGCGAAATGAAAATTTCTTGAAATGTATGATTTTTATGCTACACTAATTTTGGATAATTGTTTAAAAAATTTTAATATTCTTAATTATTGTAGAGAGAATTATGAAAAAGTGGCTTTTCTTTTTGATGATTGTCGTTTTCTGCGGCAGTATATATGCACAGGAAACGACAGATTTGGCTTCTTCGGATTTTCAAGATGTACAGCAGGAAAATCAGTCGGAAGATTTCGAAGATGAAGATGATGTAGAAAATGATGTTGAGGATGAAGCTGCTTCTAAAGATGAAAATAAAAAGCAGCGGAAAAAAGAAACTTCGCTTTTGCAGTATCAGACATTTTCGTGGCGGCCTGTTGCAAAGGCAAAGAAATACGAAATCAACATTGAAATGTCAACGGACGGGGAAAGTGAATGGACTTCGGCTTTTTCGGAACAGACAACGTTTACCGATATGGAAGTTCTTCTTGCTCCTGGAAACTACCGCGTTTCCATCAGTTCGTATAATGTTTTGGGGCGAAAAGCAAATACATCCGACTGGATTCCTTTTGTAATTCTCGCAGAAACCCAGCCATATCTTTATAACAATCTTAAAGTCAGCGAACGATGGAATGCGCCGCTTTTAAAAGTAAGCCCTGCGGGCATTACGCATTTTGATAATCCAAACAACGAATTATTTGAAGCAGATGATACGGACAATTCAAGTTTTATGATTCGTTCGTCAGGGGAAGAAGGCCTTAAAGCCCGCGAAGGAGATCCGACTAATTCAATCTTTATAAAAGGAAAGAATATCTTCTTCCCGAATACCGAATTCTTTCTTGAACCAAAAGAAGATGGTGATGAAGGTGTTTCGTTCAAAGCATTTATGGATAAACGTGTCCGGGTACCTCTTGAAATTATCCGACGTGACACCGAAAATTCAGGCGTTATTGTAAGTTACGACCCGGAAGTTTTATTCAGCGGTTATTACGATTTGGTTGCAGAAAATCCTAGCGGTGAAGAAGCAAAACTCGAAATTCTTGTTATATCAGACCGCAAGCCGCAGATAGATAAATCGCTTTTTGAATACAATAACCGTTATAAAATTCCGCTTGTAGAAATCACTACTAATAGAACAAATACACTTAAAGTTGTAGGAACCGGTTTTGCAAGCGATACGCTCTTTTCCTTCAAACCTACAACGCGTTCAATTACATATCCGTTTGAATCTATTGCAAAAAGGCACGAAGTTGTTCTTTCACCTTCATCACATAAAAGTATAAACGACGAAGGTTTAATGGAACTGACGTTTGATCTTAATCCAGAAGAATTTAATACAGGCTATTATACTTTTGCCGCAGAAAATACGAATTCAGGACGAGATGCATTTAAAGTGCTAGTTAAGATGAATTCTTACAACAATAATCCCGAAATCGATACTGTAAAAACAAAGTATTCGAAATCTGATCAGACAATCGATTTTACAATTACGGGGCAAAATATTGATGAAAACACTGCAATTGTAATGGTTTCGCCTTTTTCTACCGAAAACCGTGCCAACGAACGCATTCCTCTGTATTTTGTGCTTAAAAAGAAAAAGAAGTTGATTTATCAGGCTAATACGGAAAATCTTGAAACTGGAAAATATGCATTGTATATAGAAAATTCAGCAGCGTATGCAACGGTTTATCTTCAGATTGATAAGAATAATAAAGTTGCAATGTGCGAACTTACCGAAGACGAAGCAGAAGATTTATTCTTCTGTCCGCCAACTCTACTCACCGAAGAAGAAGTTGATGTAGAAGAAACTGTAGACGTAAACGTTAAGGAAGAAATTGAATATACGCAGAATCACTATAAAGTTAAGCAGCTGCCGCATGTTCTGTTCCCGTATTTTGATATTACATTGGGTATGAATCCAGTCGGCATGAATTTTATTGAACCGATGAGAATTTCGACTTCTTTTGATGTTTTTAACTTTAACTGGCTTAGTCTTCGTGGCGGTGTAAATTTTGCATTCTTTATACAAGATGAGCGCGTTGAACAAAATTATGTTAGCCTGCTTGGAGAAGTTAGACTTGCAATTCCAGGTAAATATTTCAGTCCTCATCTTGGAGTTGGAGTTGATTATGCCGTTGATTTGGAAAAATGTATGCCGGAGGATTATTCAAGTGAAAATGCTCTACTAAAAACTTCGAAGTATAAGGCTGTTGCACGTTTAGGTGTTACATTACTTAATGTATTTGATATTAATTATAATCTTACGCTTAATAATGCAGATTTTTATATTCCGCAGCTTAGACAGGGAGCTTCGCCGTATTTTACAGATTATGTTTCTATTGGAATGCGGTTACCTCTTAGTGGAACAAAAACAAAGATTAAACAGATTGATCAGTTTGCGGAAATTACAAAGCCTGGTGTTGTTAATGGCGAGGAATTGACGGTTAAGAAGGGACGTAAAGTTGTCGGTCTTAAATTTAATGCAGGAACTACAAAGGTTGGCGGATTTAAGGGCGATAAAAAGCTTACTGATTTGGTCTTTAGCGATACTGTTGAAGAAATTCTGCCGTCTGCATTTGAAGATTGTGTTAATCTTGATACCGTTGAATTTTCTTCATCACTTGTAAAAATTGGTGCTAATGCCTTTAAGAATACTTATGCCGTAAGAGCAATAAAAATTCCAAAAACAATTGTTGAAATTCAGGAAGGCGCATTTGAAGGCTGGAGCGATGGTCAGGTAATTACTTTGGACTGGTTCGCGGATGATGAAACTCAACGAAACCTGCCTGGTCTTGATTATAACGATGCATTGATTTTGTATAAGGATAAAACTCCTTATAAAGCAAAATCAAATAAGAAAAAATCTGAACTTGATACCGAAAGAAGACTGGCTAATTATTCAGACTGGAAAGTCTTCTTCGATAACAATAGTGCAAAATGTACTAGAACTCATGTATATATGAAAGATACTCATGGACGGTACAGAAAAGGCGTAAAAATGAAAGGTTATATCAAGGACTGGGGCTGGGCTAATATGCAGTTCAGTTTGTTTGGTTCTAGTTATAAAAATAGTTTGAAGGAAAAAAATCCGAAGGCAATAAAATTCTACGTTCAGGGTGATGGAAAGACATATCAAATTTCTATTAATGAAAAATGGACTGCAACATTTAAAGCTCCTAAGGGTCATGTTGCAGAAGTTGTAATTCCATTTGAAGATTTTACTTCACCGCCAAAAACTGGTGGCAGAAAGAAGAATGCCGAAAATATTTTGAATACTTTAAATAAAATTACATTTACTCCGACATTTGCTTCAACACCGTATCATTTTGAATTGTCTGTTGCAGGTATCTGTTTTGAATGATTCTATATTGAATAAAAGGGAGAATGGAAAATGAAAAGGTTATATACGAAAATATTTTTATTTTCTTTGATGATGGGATTGTCGGTTCTTTGTACTTCCTGTCTTGCTGATGTACTGAATAAGGAACTTGGATTGTCAATTCCAAAAGAGCGTGTTCCTAAGGGTATTACAAATGGATCTGTGCAAGAAGAAAAAGAAATATGGTTGAGTTTTGATCCTTGTGGTGGTTGTGTGTATGATGCTGAACTTGATAAATATATTTTTAATACTTTTGGGATAAATTGGAACAGCAAAACAATATCTTTATCAAGATTTGAACCTTATAGGGATGGGTATATATTTCAAAAATGGGGTTGTTATATTAAAAACAACGAAGATGTTTATAACTTTGTTGATTCGTTCAATTCTGATGATACACTTTATATTTGGGATTTTAATGCAGATGCTATTCTTTTGGAGGCACTCTGGAGTCCAGCGGAAGAAAATGGCAGTTCTAACAGATAACGAAAATAAATTTGTAATAAAACACAGCCCGTAAGAGGGCTTTTACAGGTAAAGCTAAAAATTGCATGCGCAATTTTTTTAACGCTTTACGATAGAACACCGGCCGCCAGCGGCCTTACACAGGAGGCATGAAAAAAATGGGAGAAAAAAACGAGGACAATAAGAATGTAAAAAAGGAAAAAGTACTTTTTCCAATCAGTTTTAAGCTGATTACTATTTTTTCTATTCTTACAATTGCGGTTCTGGCATTAACTACTTTTATGGTTTCTACACTTGTCCGCAGTGACGAGCAGTTAAAGGCAGTGGAAAATAATCATACGATTAACGGACGTACCGCACAGACTATTCAGCAGACAATCTTGAATAAACAGTCTGATGCAACGGGCTTTATAAGCATGATAGACTTGATTTCCGATGACAGTCAGCAGGCGGAAAAAATAAAGACAGCTTTTAATGATTTTTGTACGCGTAATCCGGAAACAGTTTTTATTTATTTTGAAGAGCTCGGTACTAAAGTGAGCCCTGAAATTTCCAAAATGTACAAAGAGGCCGACAAAAAGGCTCAGGAATGGATTGAACAGAATGCAAGACTTTCAGACAAAAAGGCAAAGATTTTGAATGCCTCTTCTATTTTTAACAGGCCTGTTCTTGCAATTGTTTTCCCTTGTGTTTACGGAACTAAAACTACAACAGCGTGCATTGCATTCCTTTCTGACTCCCTTGCAGAACTGATGAGTACAGGTTCTTTAAATACAACGTTTCTTGTAAATAAAGACGGACAGGTTCTTGTTCATCCTGATACAGATAAAATTCTTTCATCAGAAAATTTAAAATATCTTCCTGCCGTAGAAAAAATGATTTCTTCAAAAAATGAAAATGAGCAGAATGTTTTCCCTGATGAAGAAGGCAATCTTTTATTTTATGCTTATCACCGAATTATCGGAGATATGTTTGTCGTTACGACAATTTCGCATCATGATGTATTCGAGGCAATCAATCGAACAACTTACCGAATCGTGTTGTTTTCTATAGCTGTTATTTTCCTTGCAATCATTATCATAAGATTCTTTAGTAAAACCCTTACTTCTCCAATTGGAAAACTTGTAGATGCAAGCCACGATATTGAGGAAGGTAATTTTTCTCTTGAATTAAAATCTAAAACCCGCGATGAAATTGGTGTTCTCACATCAAGCTTTAATCACATGGCAAAAGGTCTTGGTGAACGAGAAATCCTTATGAAAACGTTCAGTAAATTTACGAATAAGACGCTTGCTCAAAAGGCAATTAACGGTGAATTAAAACTTGGTGGCGAAACAAAAAAAGCAACGATTTTCTTCTCGGATATCCGTTCGTTTACTGCAATGTCAGAAAAACTTACACCTCAGGAAGTTGTAGAATTCCTTAACGAATATATGACACGAATGGTTGAATGCGTAAACAAAACAAACGGTATTGTAGATAAGTTTATTGGTGATGCAATTATGGCGGTTTGGGGAACTCCAGAATCAAGCGGGTCTGCTGCAGATGATGCCTGGAATGCCGTAAAAGCTGCCCTTATGATGCGTGTTGCTTTGAGTAATTATAACAAAGAACGTGTTGCTGCTGGAAAAGCTCCAATGAGAATTGGTTGCGGTATTAATACTGGTGATGTCGTTGCAGGACAGATTGGTTCCAGCGAGCGAATGGAATATACCGTAATTGGTGACGCCGTAAACTTTGCAAGCCGAACGGAAGCTTTGAATAAGCCGTTTGCAACTGATATTTTGATTACTGAAAATACTTACGATCTTGTAAAAGATAAAGTTGTTGTTGAAGAAATGCCTTCTGTTCATGTAAAGGGAAAAGAAGGAAATGTTAAGATGTTTGCTGTTGTTTGTGCTGCTGGTGCTAAGGGAATTCAGACTATTCAACAGTTAAGAGCTTTCCTTGGAGTAGAAGCGCCTGATTTGGCAAAGGTGGATACAAATGAAGAAGAAAAGAAGTACTCAATCAACTCTTAATGTAAATGATTTTATAATCGGTTTTATCTGTCTTATAGGCATGTCGGTTTCGCTGGTCTATTTCTGGCGTGATTTGAATGTCTCTTTTATAAATGCAAATAAATCGCCGATTGCAACAATCTATTTTAAGAAAAACACTGCCCAGAGAAAACTTTCTAACGGAAATATTTGGGAAAGGCTTAAAACTGCAACTCCTATTTATGATGGCGACAGAATCCGTACGGCCGGGCTTTCCGAAGCATACACGGTTTTTAGCGACGGTACACGTATAGATTTGTACGAAAACTCTTTGATTCAGGTTTATGATTTAAAGAAAAAGCGTTCTGTTGATTTTGTAAATGGTTCTATGCATGTAAAAGCCGGTAAAAAAGTTCAGCAGAAAGATGATGTGCTTGTAGTAAAGACTGGAACAAAGGTAATTACTTTTTCCGAAAATACGGCTGCAGTTGTTGCAAAGGATTCTTCTGCCCAGAATACAGAAACTGTTACCGTAACTTCCGGGGCTGTTCTTATGGAAGAAACGGTTCCTGCTGTAAGTGCTGCAAACGGAAGCAAGCCTAACACTAAAACAACAATTATTCAGGCTGGAGATACCTTCCGTGCCGAAGCCTTGCCAGTGGAAATTAATAAATTGGCAGTTCTTATGCCGCCGCCTCATTATTCAATTACGAAAACCGAAAATGGGGATTGCACTCTTCCATTTTTCTGGGAAAATTCCGAACAGATTGTGCTTGAATTTGCAGAAGATGCTAATTTTACAAAAATAGTTCAGGTTCAGAATCTTGCTTCTTCAAACTGTAAGGCTGCTGTTTATCTTGATTTTGATGGCGTTGAATCAGTTTTCTGGCGTGCACATGCAACGACTGACGAAGAAATTGCCCTTGCAAATCAAACGGGGGTTGTAGATGAAGCTGGTGGTGATGTTAGTGCCGGCGGTGTAAATGCTGTAGTGCCGGTTGTTGTTCCGTCGCAAAATATCGAATATGTGACTGGAATTGTAGAAATTCACGAAAATCCTAAGGCTGTTTTGCAGGAAGTTGCTTCTGAAGTTTTTGGAGAAGAAGTTTCTGAAGAAGTTGTAACTCAGGTTGAAGTTTCGGAACAGGTAAATACATCACAATTGGTAGAAATTATAAACAAAATGCCTGAAATTCAGGAAACAATAATTCCTGAGCCAGAAGAGGTAATTGCCGAAGAAAGCATTGAAGAAAACCTTATGGAAGAAATTGTTGAAGAACCGGCAGTAGAAATTGCAGAAGCAGTTGAAACCGTTCAAGAAGTTGTTGAAGAACAAAAAACGGAAGCTGTTGTGCAGACGCCTGTTGTTGAACAAAAGCCTATCGTAAAAGAAGAACCGAAGAAAGCGGCTTCTGTCCCTGCACCAAAAGCAGAAAAGAAGGCAGAACCTAAAGCAGAGGCTAAACCTGCACCAAAAGCAGAGCCGAAAGTTGAACCAAAAACTGAACCTACACCTGTTGTTGTAGAAGATCCTGCAATAACTAAAGCAATGCCTGTTCTTTCGCTTCCTGCTAATGGTAAAGTTTTTGTTGATGATGATTTTGCCGTAGATGTGCCTGTAATTTCCTTTAAGTGGAATAATGTTGCAACTGCTGAATCTTATCGGTTTAAGATTATGCTTGGAAATTCGGTTGTTTTTGAAAAGACATTGAAAGCTACAACATTTGAACTTAAAGATGATGACCTTGCCGCTGTTGGTGATAATGGCGTTTATACCTGGAGTGTAACGGCATTTATGAATAAGGACGGCAAGAAATGGGAAAGCAAGGAAGGTTCTTCTAAGTTCCAGATTCAGTTGGGAGACTTGGAAAGTGTGTCTGTAGATACAGAAAACCTTCTTCAATAAATTTTTTTAATAATAAAATATTTTAATAAAGGCTGCCTGTAAGGTCGGAATTTTAGCTTCTGAAACTTGCCAGGCAGCCTTTTTTGTTTGTAATTTATCTGGAATTTTTGCAAAGTTTTAGCTTTTTCTAAACGTAATTTGTTTTGAAATTTTTATTATTTATCCGTCGTAATTTGCGAAAGAACTTCCCCGATTGGTTCATGAATTACAAGGTCTGCATAAGAATCATGAGGTGTTTCAGATTTGTTCAAAAGAACTAGTTTATCTCCCTTAAAATACTGAATTAATCCTGCTGCAGGGTATACTGTAAGCGATGTTCCGCCTATTATAAGTGTGTCTGCCTGACTTATTGCTTCGATGGATTTATTGATGATATCTTGATTTAGGCCTTCTTCATAAAGAACAACGTCCGGTTTTATAAGGCCTCCGCATTTTTTGCAGTGTGGGAGTTTGTCGGGTTCGTTTTCGCTTTCGATAATTATCTTTTCATCATAAAATTCACCGCATTTCATACAATAATTACGCAATGTGCTTCCATGAAGTTCGTATACTTCTTTGCTTCCTGCAAGCTGGTGAAGACCGTCTATATTTTGTGTAATAACAGCTTTTAAAATGCCCGCCTGTTCTAATTCTGCAAGTTTGTAATGAGCTGCATTTGGCTTAATTCCCTTTGGTAAAAGCTTAGCACGGTAAAATCTGTAGAATTCTGGGGTATTTGCAAAAAAGAAGCTTCGGCTTATAATTTGCTCTGGAGGATATTTCCACTGCTGGTTGTAAAGACCGTCTGTACTTCTGAAGTCAGGAATGCCCGATTCCGTGGAAACTCCGGCACCTCCAAAGAAAACCAATTTTTTGCTTTTTATAACAATTTGTTGTAAACTGTTAATTGAATTTTTATTCATAAACGTTACCTCCATGTATAAGCATTTTATACCTATTTTGGCAAATTGGTCATTAAAATGATTAATTGTACCGATAATAGAACGGGGATGGATTCGTTTTGTTTTTATAGAGAGTTGTATTACAAATTTTAAGGGGTAGTTTTATGGGCAAAAGAAGTCTGTATGTTTGTGTTCTTATTTTGTTCACTGCTTTGAATTTTTCTCTGAATGCACATGGAAAGGGCGATATCGAAGAAATTGATGTTGATAATTTTAACAGCTGGCAAGAATCTTTTGATTTGGAAGAAAAAAAGCCTGGAAAATATAACATTATGATTACTGCTAAAGACTTTGGTGGTAATACTTATGTCGAAGGTCCGTATAATTTATTTTTAGATCCAAAATCAGATTTGCCAATCAGTTCTATAACAAACCCTTATCCACAAATGAGGGTTGTAGGAAACCTTAATATTGTTGGAACTTGTGTTGACGACGATGCCGTAAAATATGTTGAACTTGTTATTGATGATAATTTTGAACGTCCTATTCGTGCGGAAGGTGCAGAATTCTGGTCTTATTATCTTGATACATTAAAGATGGAAGAAGGCCCTCATAAAGTTACAGTTACAGGTTATGATATAAATGGTCTTGCAGGAAATCCTGTTTCTGTAAACTGGCAGCTTGACCGTGCACTTCCTACTACAGAAGTTCTTGAACGTACCATGGGTATGCTTGTTTCCGGTTCTGTAAAATTCATTGGAACTGTAAGCGATGGTAACGGAATTAAAGATTTATATTATTCATTGGATCATGGTGAAACATATACTCTGGTAAAAATTGACAGAAAAAAGACTGAATGTTCATTTAATATTACAGTCGATACAAAAAAATTTGATGATGGTCCTGCAGTAATCTGGTTCAAGGCAACTGATATGGCAGGTTCAACAGGTTTTTATTCATTCCTTTATTATATTGATAACACAAAACCTGATGTTCAGATTATTACTCCAATAGATAAAGAAGAAGTTCACGGGAAATTTTCAATTGCAGGTTATGCAAAAGATACAGTTGGTCTTGTGCGGTTGGCATGGACTTTTGGTGATGCAGCAGGCGAAATACCATTAATTCCTGGTAATCCGTATTGGGCAGTTGATTTTGATACTATCGGTTCTACAGACAAAAATCGCAAGTTTGTAATAGAAGCGGAAGATAAGGCAGGAAACGTTGTTACTGTAACAAAGACAATTCCTTTTAATCAGGAACTTGATAAACCTGTTGTAACAATTCTTGAACCAGAAGCTCAAGCTGTTTATGACAATAATGGCGATGTTTATATTCGCGGTTCTATAGTTGATGATGACGGTGTAAAATCTGTAGAAATTCAGCTTGATAATGAAAATCCTATAAAATTTAATACAAAAGGTGTTTTCTATACAAAAGTTTGTAATGCCGCTGAATTAAAGGCTGGAAAACATAAAATTGCGGTTCGTGCAGTAGATATAGATGATGTGGAAAGCAATCTTACAACGGTAGAAATTATTTCTATTGGTAATCCACCTGAATTTTCTGATTCGTCTATTGTAACCGGCAAAGAGTATGATTTATACAAACCTGGAATGGAAATTCATCCTGAAAGTGGAAAAAGTTTTTCTTTGACTGCAACTTCGGGTATTGGCATAAAGCATATAAAATATGAATTTAAGAGCGGACGTAATGCTGTTGTTGAAAATGAACAGGATTTAAAGAATGTTCCGTCTTACACTTTTACAGTTCCATTGAATTCACAAATTCCACAGGGAATTGCAACTCTTAAACTTTATGCAACAGATAATAATGACAGAACGTCTGAATACGATGCGGTTTTCTATATTACAAATACCTCGGTTGTAAAAGAAAATCATCCTAGACTTGTTTTTGAAGACAGTACGGTTCAAGCGGACGGTTCAATTATAAGTGATTTTGATCATCCTGTTACTGGCTTCTTAATTGGTGGAAAGGTTTCTTCTGTAGAAATTGTTCCAGAAACTCCGTTTGCTATTGCAAAAATGTCGGGCAATCAAATTCAGCTTATTCCGCAGAAAGGTGCAGTTGGTAATTCAGAGCCTGTCGTAGTTCGAGTTACAACTGATAATGGAAAAATTGTTGAAACAAAACCTTTTGTGTTTAAGTCAGATACAGCTTTTCCAGAAATTAAGATTGATAATATAAAACTTGGTACTGTTCAGCGTCCAAAAGGAAAATTCAGCGTTACAGGAATTGCAACCTGTAAAACTGACGTTGGCAAAGTTGGCTACAGAGTTATTCCTGTTAATATCGAAATGAAAGGCGGAGTAATTGCTTCTGTTAAGCCTGGCGAAGTTCCTGAAGAATTAAAAAATGTGCCTTTTGTTATTAATCCTAAAGAACCGGAAGTTCCGGAAGAACCTAAAAAAGATGCAAAAGGAAAATCTAAAGACAAAGATAAAAAAGAAGAAGTAGAGGAAGAACCTCAGGAACCTGAATTTCCAGACGGTTACTTTACTTTTGATATAAATACTAATACTTACCCTCATGGGGTTTATGTTGTAGAAGTTATTGCAGAAAGTGCAGGTGGAAATAAAACAGCAAAAGCATTTGCATTCTCTACAATTCCTGACGTAGAAGCTGATGAAAAAGGTAAGATTCCTGTTCCAAAAGCACCTGTTATTACATGGATTAATGCATTCGATTTTTATGGAATTGCAGTATATCAGGGTAATTTGACGGATAACTTTAAGGTATTCTATAGGGAAGGTCTTGAAGAAGGTGTAAATCCTATTGAAATGTCTATTGAACTTGAGGACGGAAAAATTGTAACAGGAAAATACAATGCTGTTAAGAGTCCTACATTAAAGGCATTCTTTGCAAAAGTCGATGAACAGGATTATATGAGTGGTATTCCGATTATTGTAGATCCTGCAGCAAAAGAAGCGCCAAAAGCATATTTGTATATCGATACAACCGCAAATGTAAATTCTGTTGCATATTCAATTTCGGGCGTGGAAGTTCCTGGTGGACAGGCAAGTGTAACAGGAAATGCAAAGCTTATAAAACCAGAAAAAGATGAAACAAGATGGACTGCAGAAATTCCATTGAATAATCTTCCTTCACGACTTACAAAAATAACAGCAACTGTAAAAGCAGAGTCGTTGCAGCAGGTTGTTGTTGGAAATATTCTTGTTGTTCGTGATATTCCTTCTGAACGTATTGATGATACGGAAGCTGTTTATTCGGTTATTCCAGCAGACATTCAATATTCAAAAGAAAAAGAAGCGTATGTTCTTAAAAAAGGCACAACATTTGATTATTATGCAAATCTTAGAATGCCTATTACTGCAAGAATTGTAACAGCCGCAGATGCATTGCTTCCTGACGATAAAATTCCTACCGCTGAAGAACGCGGCATAGATATAAAGATTGACGGTAAATATATCAGGCTTTCTGCATTAAAAGAAGGCGTGTTCAATGGTGTTAAGATTCAGGTAAAAGATGCCTTAGGTGATATTTATGAATCTGACAAATTGAACTTTATAGCAGATTTTACTGCTCCAGAAATGCATCTTATTACGCCGGAATCGCAGCAGTGGCTTAACAATATTGTAAAAATTTCCGGTACAGCAAATGATACAATGGGAATCCGCATGGTTGAATATTCAACTAATGGTGGAACTTCATGGAAAGAGCTTAAATTGCAGGGACCAGGCGGACTTGATGTTATTCCAACTGCCGACGGTTATGATTCGACAAAATATATTGGTGTAACATTCAGCGAAGACATTGATATTACGACATTGCCGGACGGTTTGTTCCGTTTGGATTTGCGTGCAACCGATACAGCAGGACAAATCACTGTATTGCGAACAGCATGTTTTAAAGATATTACTCCTCCTGAAGTTAAGATTATTGAACCTCTTGATGTTGATACTGTAAACGGTGAAACCCTGATTGTATTTAGAGTTCATGATAACGGACTTCTTAGCAAGGCAGAGTATGTTTCGCCACCGGTTCCAGATAAAGCGACAAGTACAGAAAAACAGATAAATTATCTTCCAGGAAAACGTAAGCAGCTTGAACTTGGAACATTTATAAAAACAGAAGTTGGTACGGCAGATTATCCGAATGATGAAGCAATGTCTTTTGAATTCAGAGATGAAGCTGGAAATGTTGCTGTAATCGAAGCATGGGATTTTACAATTGATAATGAATCGGATTTGCCAATAACAGAAATTCATCTTCCTGGCGACATGGAAGTAATTACAAGGGATTTTACAATTTCCGGTGTAATTTATGATGATGATGGCGATTCTACAATTTATTATAAGATTGATGATAACGAGTTTGTTCAGTATCCGTCGGTAGGAACAAGTTTCTCTATTAATGTTCCGCTTTCTGCTATGACTGATAACGAACATACTGTAACAATGTATGCAGTTGATATTAATGGTGTAAAAGGTCTTGAATCTACAAGAACGTTCAGGGTTTCTCTTGAAGAGCCAAAAGGTTCTGTAGAACTTCCTACTATTGATACATCTGTTCGCGAAACTGTAAGAATTTCTGGTTGGTCTAGCGATAAGAACGGAATTGCTACGGTACAGATTTCGCTTGATAACGGTAACAGCTATAACGATGTAATTGGAACCGAAGAATGGTATTATGATGTTGATACACGTGCCATTCCTGGTGGTACACAGGTAGTATTCTTAAAGATTACAGATAATTATGGTATTCAGGGATTGTATTCAAGTCTTATAAATATTGATAACGATGCTCCAATGCTGCAGCTTGAACTTCCACTTGATGATTCTACTACAACCGGAACTTTGTTCTTCTCTGGATTTACTTATGATAATGTTGATGTAACGGATTTGTATGTTTCAATTAGAAATCTTGAGCATCCTTCAAGTGTTGATATAAGAAAATTCCCGCTTACAAGAATTATTGGTGAGACAATTGATATTACAAATCTTGAAAACGGTTTCTACAACATTGAAGTTACTGGAAAAGATAAAGCAGGAAACTCAACTAATGTAAGCCGCAATATTCATCTTGATAAAGATATGCCGCCAGCTGTTGTTGACGTTTTGTATCCATTAAACGGCGAACATAAAAATGGTGTGTTCTCGATTTATGGTCAGTCATCTTCGGAACTTAATATTAAGAAAATTAAGCTTTATATTGATGACAGATTTGCAAATGAAACACTTCTTTCTCAGACAGGATTCTTCTCTTTTGAGCTTACGCCGGAAATGCTTCTTGAAGGTGTTCATACCTATTATGTAGCAGCCCTGCTTGAAAACGGCAATGAAGTTCCTTCCAGAGTTCAAACGGTAACATATTCACCTGTTGGTCCTTGGATTACAATTGATAATTTTACTTACGGTGATTTTGCAATGGACAGACCTTGGATAGAAGGACGTGCCGGTTATTCTATTACCGAAGATGAAGTTCTTCTTTCTAAGACAAAGGAAGCTTCTAAAGAATTAAAGGAACAGGTTGCAAAAAAGAGGGTTGAAAGAGTAGAACTCAGTTTTGATAACGGAAAGACATTCACAGAACTGTCAAAAGGTGAACGCTGGATGTTCCGTGTAGAAAACGAAGATATGCCGGAAGGCTATCACTTTATGCTGATTAGAGCTACAATGAAGAACGGTGAAGTTGCAGTAACACGTTCTATCATTCAGATTGATAATACAAATCCTACTGTAAGGTTAATTTCGCCTGCAGCAGGAGGAAGATATAATCAGTCTTTGAATGTTTCGGGACTTTCTAATGATGAAATTGGTCTTGAATATGTACGGCTTGCTTTGCGAAAAGGTGATAAGGCTTCTTACGAAATTCCATCATTTATTCAAGGTTTGTACTTTGATGTAAATGTTTGGGGTGCTACATTATTTGATATAGGTATTGGACTTACAGCATTTGATAATGTTGTAAAAATCCAGTTGCATTGGGGTCAGTATACACAGGATCAGCGAGATTCGATTTCTAATTTGTTTAATGTTCCTGCGTCGGATATGCGTTACGGAGGAAATAACATAATTGGTGTTAAGATTATTGCAAACATTGGAAGCATACCGTTTAGTTATTTCTTTGGTCGTGACTGGGAATGGTTATATGCTACCTTTGCTTTAGGTGCTAACTTTACCCGATTTAATGAGACTAATAGTGGTAGGGCACAGATTCTGTCATGCTTCTTTGGTCAGATTGAATTCCCTAAAGTTCAGTTGCCGAAAGCCAAGTATTTCAGTGCATTTGCTTTATACACGGAAATGGGAGTATGGTTTATTCCTACAGACGTTGCAATTAGTGCAGATGCAGATGTCGTGCCTGACAATATGGTGTTCCAATTTGCAATAGGTATACGCGTTAATATCTTCTAGGAGTAAAAGGGAATATATGAGTGGTTTTAATTACACAAAAAGACGGGTTTTAAAGAAATTATTTGTTGTTTTGACGGCATTTATGCTTACTAGTTCCCTTTTTGCTGTTGAAGAATATGTTAGCATGGTTTATAAGCAGATTGATGATGCGTTTGTCAAAAAATCTGAGGAAATGCTTGATGAAATTCTAAAGGATAATCAGAACGATCGTTTTTATTATCTGATGGAAAATTATACTCAGAAAAAAATAAGGCGTCTTATTTTAAGCAATGATTACACTTTTGCAAAACAGGCAACTCTTGTTGTTATTGATAACAATCTTGATAATCTTGATGCTGTAGAAATGTATTCGCTTATTATCGATGCCATTGCAATTCAGAAAGAAGCTGAAGAAAAGAAGCAGCTTGCGGCTCAGGCAGAAGCGGAACGAATTGAAAAGGAAAAGGAAAAAGCACGTAATTCTACCGAAAAGGAATATGTTGCAGCACCAACGGCATCTGGAAAAGGTGTATATCTTTCTGCCGATAAGGATTTACCGTTTACAAGGTATTTGTGGAAAGGTCAGCTTGGAATGGTAAACGTTGCGGCTGTTGCAATGCCTTCTGTAAAGGAAGTTGAATATGGTGTTTCAGCAGATTTTTCTTTTGAATACACTGCCTCGAAATTTAATCTGGGTATTGATTTAAGCGGTGGTTTTAACTTCCTGAGTTTTACAAACAGTTCAACTAGCAGCACAATTTTAGTTAATTTTGATATAATGCCGAAATTTTCTTTGACTTTATTGTCAAGAAAACTTTATTTTAGAGGCGGAATTTCCGATTATATGGTTGGAGTTGAAGGAAGTAAAACTTCATTCTTAACTCCAGCTTTGGGAGTTCAGCTGTCGCATTTTAAGCTTGGACTTATGGAATTGACCGGTTCGTTTGATTATTATCCGGCACATCTGTGGACTAATCAGTATTTTGCAGGTGGAATGGATGTAAATCTTGAATTACCGTTTGCAGAGTTTGATAAAACAAAATGGAACTTTAATTTTACGGTAAAAGACAGATTTAGTATTAACTCAGTGGGATTAGATAACAAAATACATTTCGTTGTAGCAATAGGAGCAAAAAATGTTGTCAGATAAACTTAAGAAAGGAATCTTACTCTTTGTATTCGCACTTATGACGCTAGGGGTATTTGCAGCTTCTGGAGATGTGTCCGATTTAAAAACCCGTTATATGGATAAAGCGGAAGCAGCATTTGAAGATGGAAATATTACCGATGCCTACAAGAATATAAATGCAGCTTTAAGGCTTGCAAGTGAGGATGCAAGTGTAATTACGTTTGCAAGAATGGTTTACCGCCAGAAACTTGAGCAGCTTTTAGAAAAATTTGATGAACTGGAACTTGTTGATGTTCAGACGAATCTCGAAAAATATCCGACAGTACAAGATACGAATATAAAAAAATTGCTGAGACAGATTGAGATTGCACAGGAAGAAGCAGCAAAAGCAGAACAAAAGGCCGAAAAAGAAGCTCAGGAAAAGAAAGAAACAGAACGTTTTGAAGCACAGGCACGTCTTAACCGCGAACAGATAGATGCAAGCCGTGCACAGGCAGAAGCAACTAACGCGCAGGCCGAAGAAACTCGTAAACTTCAGGAAGAGCAGGCAAAGACAAACGAAGCAATGCGAGAACAGAGTGATGCAATTAAACAGCAGAACGAAGCATTGAATAAAGGTCTTCAGGATATTAATACAGGAATTCAGGCTTCGGCAGAACAGTCAAGGCATTCTACAAAAATCATTGCATTATCTATTATTGGAATTGCAATTCTTATATTTGTTATTATCCTTATTGGAATTGCAATTGCACATTCAAGCTTTAAGCAGTCTCAGCAGAGACAGGATCAGTATATGCAGGCATTTAAGATGATTGCCGCAAATCAGAATCAGACAAACAGGCTTATGCTTGGTGGCGTTACAGATTTGTACAATGCATCTAATCCAACTTTAAGGCTTGCAGGAGCTTCAACATGGAAGCCGGCACTTGGACTACCTGATGTGGAATTTTCGGAAGAGGATCAGGAAGCATTAAAAGAACTTGCTGTTAAATGTGAAGAAATTGGTGCTCAGATTGATCAGGCAACCGGACGAAAGAATAATTCAAAGAATGTAAGTGAGCTTGTATATAAAGTTTCCATAAAGTTGGGACTTCCTCAAGGTATGGCAATGTTGAATTTCTGTGCCTCAATGATTTACGATGCAGGTTTCCTTGGAATGGATCCAGAACTTCTTACAGCTGAATCTCTTACCGACGAGCAGAAAATGGCAATGAAAGAGCATGTTAATCTTGCAGAAAAATATCTTGATTTCGTTCCTAAAAAGTACTGGAGTGTTTTTGAAGATGCTGCTATGAAACATCACGAAAATATTGACGGTACAGGTTACCCTAAAGGTCTTAAAGGTGATGAAATTCCGCAGATTGCAAGACTTATCCGTGTTGTAGAAACTTATGTTTCTTTAAGCAGTAAACGTTCTTACCGCGATGCAATGGATAAAGAAACTGCAATTGCAAAATTGCGTGAACAGCCACATTTCTATGACAGTGCAGTTGTTGATGCACTCGACGCTATCGTATAATTCATATCTATAAGTCCAGAAGTTTTTGAAAAGAAAGCTTCTGGATGCCTTCTTAATATCGTACTTCAAAATATTGGTTAACTCTTGTACTTAGTTTGCCGATAACGAAAGTATGATTATCTTAATTGTTGCATTTTTATTATTCAGCTCAAATCTCGCGGCTCAAGAATCCAAGCCTTTGTATCAACTTCCCGAAAAAGCATCTGTATTAACAGAAGGAGAAAACGATTCGGGTAACTTTTTAGTTGGTTCAGAACAAGGATTGTTCCGCGTTACAAATAGAAACAATGTATTTCCGCTTTGGACGGACGGAAGTGTAGAACAGATTTGCCGTATGGAGTTTCCTGCTTCTAAAAAAAGTGATGAAGGCTGGTTGTTTAGAAGTTCAAAAGGTATTGTTTTTACAGAAGACCTGGAACATTTTGAAGAACGTAATGAAGGCCTGCCATTTTTAACCATAAAAAAATACGACGGACAAAAAACGGAACTTGTTAATCAAATTCAGGAATTAAAAGACATTGCAATAAATCCGCTGAATCAGACTCAGATTGTAACGGCAACAAAAGATAATGTTTATTTCAGCGACGATATAGGTAAAACCTGGAAAAAGCTTGGTTCTATGAGTAAGTCTACTTCCGGTGTAAAAGCAGTTTGTGTTGCAACGTTAGACGGAGAAACTGTTGTTTTTATGGCTCATCCTATTTATGGACTTTCGTATATTCTGCCTTATGCTGCAAAACCAGAATGGGTTGATATTGAAAACGGTTTTGATTCAATGCCTTCTATGACAAGTCCGGATGAAATTTCTGATATTCTGTCTGTTGTGCGTACATCTGCCGAAGGAGAACGTTATATAGAAATTTATATTTCGCAGACATATCTTTCGACAATTTACAGATTGGATTGGGAAAAAAAGGAAGGCGTGCGTCTGTTTAAGGGAGATGAACCTGTTGATACAATAGACGGGCTTTCTGTAATAGATAACGTGCTTTTGTATACAAAGCTCGAAGGTTTTGGTTCTTTTGATATTACGACAAATACAAGTCCTGGAACACCTGTACGCGAAAACGACTGGCGTAAGGCATTTTCTGCTGTTCCGGGAATGATTAATACTGCATGGGTTCCTCAAAGCCGCAGCGGTTTTGCAAAAGGAATTGCCCTTAATGAATTGTGGATGCTTTATCCCGGAACAATAAACTCGCCTTATGCAGAAAAGGCGAACGGTAAAAAAGCGATTTATGCTTCATCATATCAGTGCAGAAATCAGCAGGGAATAGATAAATTTAAGAAGATTATAAAAGAGCGTAATATGAATGCCGTTGTTATCGACATGAAGGATGATTACGGCTGGCTTCGTTATGATTCTAAAGATCCGCTTATTTTGCAGAAGGGACGTATTACACAGTATGCAGTAGATTTGGATCATTTTATTGATGAATTCAAAAAGGATAATATTTATCTTATTGCACGAATTGTAACTTTTAAGGATAAAGTTCTTGCTCAGTATGATAAAGGTAAATATGCGGTCTGGGATAAAAAGACAAAAAAAGCCTGGCTCGGCATTAAAGATTATGAAGATGTTGTTGATGAAGAAGGCAACGTAATCGGCAAGAACACAGTGTATTATGATGAATATTGGGTTGATCCGTATTCAGAGGAAGTTTGGGAATATAACGTTGCAATTGCAAAAGAACTGATTGCACGCGGTTTTGATGAAATTCAGTTTGATTATATAAGGTTTCCGACAGACGGTTCCAACCTTTACAATGCATATTACCGCTGGCAGAACGACCAGATGGACAAAGAAAGCGCATTGATTTCTTTCCTGTCGTATGCACGCGAAAATATTCAGGCTCCAATCGGTATTGATATTTACGGTGCAAACGGATGGTATCGCAGCGGAGCAAGAACAGGTCAGGATACAGAACTTCTTGCTGAATATGTTGATGTTATTGGACCAATGTTCTATCCGAGTCATTTTGAACAGTCCTTTTTGAATTATGCGCCTGTTGCCGATAGAACTTACCGTATTTATTATTACGGTTCTATGCGTAATACAATTATGTGTAAAAATCGTGCAATTGTTCGGCCATGGATTCAGTCTTTCTACTTGAATTGCAGTTACGACAGATTGTATTATGATTCCGACTATATAAAGAAAGAATTCTTTGGTGTAAGGGATTCAATCAACCGCGGATATATGTGCTGGAATAATTCGGGTGAATATGGTGTAACGCCTCCTGATATTTCGGATACTGAACCATTCATCGGCATTTCTTACGAGGCCGACGCAAAGTTTAAGAAGCCTGCGATTGGTAATGCAATGAAGCCTCTTTTTACCGAAGATGTTGATTTGTCCGTTTTGGACAGCATATTACAGCAGTATCAGGAACCGCAGGGAAAATTCAAACTGAATTATTCACCGTTCCTGCAGGTTAGTCCTGTAAAAAAACATGAAAATATAGTCCAGGAATAATTTATGACTCCAAATCAGTATACGCCCGAAGAACCGATAACTTCCATTGCGACGGCACTTGCTCCGGCCGCTTTGGGAATTGTCCGTGTTTCGGGCAAAAATTGCATTGAACTTGTAAGTAAAGTGTTCAGCCGCCCGAAAGCATTGTTGGAAGCACCGGGAAATACGCTGGTGTATGGATGGATTTTGGATAAAGGAGGGGAAAGCCTTCCCCTCGCTACAACCGCCGCAACTGCGTCGTTTTCCGCTACCCCTTCTCCTAAGGGCTCCGCCCCTAAAACCTCGGGTATAGCTGCTTTGGACGAAGTTATGCTTGCAGTTTACCGTGCCCCAAAATCTTTTACAGGCGAAGATATGGTAGAAATTTTCTGTCATGGCGGGCCTTCTGTAGTTACTGCAATACAAAATCTTATGCTTAAAATTGGATTTCGTCAGGCAAACCGCGGTGAATACACATTCCGCGCTTATATAAACGGAAAAACTGACCTTACAAAAGCCGAGGCAATTAAAGAAATTATAGATTCTCATACAGATGTGTCGCGTTCGCATGCAGCGGGCAGACTTTCTGGAAGCCTTTATAAAGAAATAGATTCAATCAAGAAACTGATAATTGATACTCTTGCCGCAATCGAAGTTGAAATTGAATATCCCGAAGATGAAGAAACAATTGCAGACAGTTTTGACCGTGCCGACATAGAAACTGCAATTCGCCGTTTACAAAGCCTTGTTGATTCCTGGAAAAGCGAGAAACTGTATCAGGATGGAGTGCGTGTAGTACTTGCAGGGCGGACAAATGCGGGTAAATCTTCGCTGTTTAATGCAATCTTAAAAGAAGAACGCGCCATTGTAAGCGATATAGAAGGTACAACCCGCGACTGGCTTGAAAGCTGGGCGAGCATAAATGGAATTCCTGTCCGCCTTTTTGATACGGCAGGCCTGCGCGAAACAAGCGACGTTATAGAAGCAAAAGGTGTTGAAATAAGCCGAAACCTTACAAAAGATGCAGATGTTGTTTTGTATCTTGTTGATTCATCGAGTGGTATTAATGATGAAGATAAGGATTTTATAAAAAATTGCAGAGAACCGCTTATTGTCGTGTATACAAAGACGGACGTGCAAACTTTGCCGGACGCGGGTACTGCTTGCACTGGCAGTTTTGCAAGCAAAACTGAAGACGGGGGAACAGGAGGAGTTTCCTGCCGTATATCTTCTAAAACTGGCGAAGGGATGGCGGAACTTTACGAAAAAATCACTGCAATTATAACGGCGGGAAATACAAGCGAGCGTGAACAGGCGGGACTTGGTTCTGCAAGGCAGAAGGAAGCGGTTGCAGAGGCTTTGGAATGTACAAAACATGCGATTATTTCTGCCGACGATAATTATACTCTGGATGCGGTTGTTCAGGATTTGGAAGATGCTCTTGATGCTTTGGGCGAAGTAACGGGCGATGTTACTCCTGATGATGTGCTTGGAAGTATTTTTGCAAATTTCTGTGTAGGAAAATAAAGCGGGAAAATTTATATGAAAAATTCATTTTGGGAAAAAGCTGGAAAAATCCTTCCTGTAATTGGAATTATTGTTGCAATGGGTGGATTTTTTTTGATTTATCGTAATAAAAATCAGGTATCGGAAACTGTAAGACTGCCTTATTACGGTACAAAAGTTGAACAGGTTGCCGACGGTTCTTATGAAGGAAAGGCGTACACCAGTTATTTGCACGTTCAGCTAAAAGTTACGGTAAAAGATAAAACGATAACGGATATTCAGGTTATTGAAAACGAAGGTTCAAAAGGTCAGAAAGTGCTTCCGCTTATTGATGAAATGATTTTGCAGAATAAAACTTCCGTTCCTGTTGTAAAAGGTGAAGAGCTTGCAAGCATGGTTTTTATAAGCTGTGTTGATGATGCGTTGAGAAAGGGCGTCGTTTTGGAAGATGCCCTGGAAAAGGATGTAAAAGCCGATTCGGAAGATGCCTTGTAAGCCGGTTCAGATGATGATTTATAGGTGTTTTCCCATTGTAAAGCCCCATTCTTCATTACGAAGAATTTCGAAGCCTTCTTTTTTGTAAAAATTAACTGCACGTTGATTTTCTCCACCAACTCCTAAATGTACGCCTTTAATTCCGGCTGTACGCAAGGCATCGGTAAAAGTTTTAATCAATTCGTGGCCAAGTTTTTGTCCCTGCATTGCCGGCGAAATATCGATGTGGAAATGCGCAGGATATTCGGAAAGAAGTTTTGTGTTGGTGTCAGGATTGCCCGCTGGAGTTTCGGATGTGGAGATGTTATTTGTGGAAATGCCGTCTGAATCTGTGCTTTTTGATTCGCCAAATTCAGTGTTCGTTTTGCACACTTCTTCTTTATAAAAATCATCAACTTCCTGAACAATCATTGTTTTTAGTGATTTTTCAAAGTCAGATTTATTGTTTTGGTTCAAACGGCAAAAATCTACAAGACCTTTTAAAAATTCACAGCGTTTTTTGTCAAATGCAAGTGTATCATCACAACCTAAAATATAACCCTGCGGAATTTTGTTGCTGTCTTCCAGAATAAAACTGAATTCTGGTGAATATAAAACATACGGAGCGGCGTAATATTGTCCAAGAAGAAATTCATCGTTGTAAAATGGAGATGCATCCTGTCCGTTCATGCCGGTTATAAAACAGATTTTATAAACGTAAGGTAAATCAGAAGGTGTGCATTTTCGGATATTCCAGTTGCGGTTTTGAGGAATATCGGATTTCATTTTTGTAATTTCTGCAGACATTAATTTTTCTCCGAATCAAGTGAATCACGAAGTTTGAAAATATAGTTCCAGTTCAAATATGAATGTATTCCATCGGTTTTAAATGTGATTTTGAAAAGTTTTTGAATGTAAAGGCAGGCTGCACCTTGTGCAATTTCATAAGTATCTGCTGGTACAAAAACAAATTTAGAACCAAAGTGCTTGCAAACAGAATCGAATTTTGGAACTTCATTCTGAACGGTTTTTGTAACAAGTTCCTGATAAGAACCTGGCTGTCCGTGAAGAAATACATATTGAGGATTTAGAAGCGGAACGATAGTTGTTAATGTAGAAAATAAATCTTTGAGCCATGCTTTGTAGGAATCCTGACGTGTAGAAATTGTGTTGATTACTTCCCACGAAAGACCAGACTGTTTTAAAAAGTCGTTATCCCAAGAACAAGAAATATATTCTCCTGCAGAATGATTGCTTCCGCTTATAATATGCCCGTTCATTGCAATTGACATACCGGTTCCAATGCCCTGAGTCTTATCCTTATATGTTCTGGCAAGTACGCAAAGAAAGTTTTCGTTTTGATTTCCCTGCATCTGTTTTGAAAGTTGAAGCCAGGCAATGCAGCGTGCGTCGTTTTCAATAAAAAATGGAATTCCGTATTTTTTATCTAAGAATTTTCCGCAGTCAAAATTCATTAATTTGAATGGATCGGAACGTATTATTATACCGTTGTTTGAATCTACAATGCCCGGCATTCCTATTGAAATTCCCAAAACTGGAATGTTGGAAGTTGTCGGGTTCAATTTTATTGTTTGAAGAACAGATTGAATGATTATATCTATAGTTGCAATAAAAATCTTTTCTGCCGGCTTAAAAATTACAGGTTGTTCGGAATTTCCTGAAGTTGATTTTATTGAATTTTTTATTCCTGCCGAAACAGTGATTGTTCCATTCATTTTTGCAGCATGTTCTTCTGCCTGTTTCTGACTCGGCATTTTTGAAGTTTCTGTGTAAAGAATTTCCTTTGAAAAACTCATTACGCAAAGATTGTATTCGTCGGTTTGGATTTCAAGGCCTATTATGCATCCGAATTTTCTGTTTAACGAAAGAAATGTTGGTTTACGGCCGCCTTTTTCGTTTGATTTGCCTCTTTCTCCTTGCACAATGATTTTTTTATCAAGAAGGGAGGAAATAATATTAGAAATTGTAGAGCGATATATACCGGTTTCCCTTGAAATATCAACCTGACTTATTTCACCTTTGTTCCAGATTAGCTTAAGGAGGTTTGAAATATTTGAATTTTTCTGAAAATCGTTATTAATATGCATGCAATGCCTTCTTTTTAAAGATAAGACTGATTTGTGAACATGCAACGGATGTGCTGAAGAATATTCAAACGATGTTTGTTGTTTGCATGTACTAAGTAAGTTTAAATTATTTGCTTTAAAAAGGCAAATGTTTTGAATGTTTAATTCTTAAAAAAAAATGATAATAGGTAAAATGACTTATGCTTAAAAAATTTTAAGAATAGGGGAAATGTACTAGAAATTCGCTGAATTTCGGTTGCTAGTTTGTTTTTTGATTGGACAAACTAAAAGCGCTGTGTTATGATTTAATTATGAAACAAGGTATATCATTGATTCCATATCCATTTTTTCTTGAAGAATGTAAAGGCACCTATCAGGTAAACAAAAATCCTGTAGAAATTGTTTGTAAAGATGCTTCTATTTATTCTCCGATTCTTGAACAGCTGGTAAAGGTACGTTGTGGCGGTAATGGTGTTGCAATAAAAATAATTAAGGCTGAGGAATTTGAAGGTCATTCTCTTAAAGAAAACGAATCATATTGTGTTAAAATTTCGCCTGATTCAATAGACGTTTATTCTGCTTCAAAGCAGGGCGTTTTTTATGGTTTTCAGACAATCTGTCAGCTTTTAATGGCATATAAAAAAGAACTTCCGTGTCTGTTTATTTACGATAAACCTGCATACAGCTGGCGCGGCTTTTTGCTTGATACCTGCCGTTCTTTTTATTCTGTTGATTTTATTAAAAAGATGATAGGGGCTGCTGCATTCCACAAATTTAATGTATTCCACTGGCATCTTACCGACGATCAGGGCTGGCGGCTTCCTGTTCCTGAATATCCTGAACTTGTTGAAAAAGCAACCCAGCGTGCTGCTCATACAATGCCGGAATCAATCGAAGGTGAATATGATGAAGGCGGAGTTAGCAGAAGGTATTATACAGAAGAAGAAATCAAGGATATTGTTAATTTTGCTGCAGAAAATTTTATAACGGTTGTTCCTGAAGTTGAATTCCCGGGGCATAGTTCTGCGCTGCTTGCGGCTTATCCTGAATTTGGTTGTACCGGTGGGCCTTATCATGTAGAAAACCGCTGGGGCATCTTCCCTGATGTACTTTGTCTTGGAAAAGATAAGATTTTTGATTTTTATGATAAGGTTTTTGATACAATCGACAGGCTTTTCCCTGGAAAATATCTGCATATTGGTGGCGATGAATGTCCGCACGAACGCTGGGAAGTTTGCCCGGATTGTCAGCGCCGGATGAAAGAACAAAAGCTTGATAATATTTCGCAGCTTCAATCCTGGGGAACTACAAAAATTTCTGAAATTGTACTAAAGCACAATAAAATTCCTATTGGTTGGGACGAAGTTCTTGATAATACCGAAAAAAAGCCTTTGCCTGATGAAGTAATCGTTCAATCCTGGCGTGGCTTCGAAGGCGGAGAAAAAGCTGTTTCGCTCGGGCATACTGTAATAATGTCGCCGGTTAGTCATTGTTATATGAATTTTAAGAATTACCCGAGTTTTGAAGAACCTGGAAGGCTTGGTTGTACTACGGTAGATAAAGCTTATTCTTATACACCTGTTACAGAAAAAATGTCAGATGAATGTAAATCAAAGGTAATTGGTGGAGAATGTTCTTTATGGTCAGAAGCATTGCCTTCATCAAAAGTGGCAGAGTATCTTATTTTCCCAAGATTCTGTGCACTTTCGGAAGCAATGTGGCTTGATGAAAAAAATAAAGACTTTGAACGTTTTGAAAAAGCGCTTCCATTGCATAAACAGCGGCTAAAAGAGATGAATATTTTGTATTACGACGGAAGAATCAGAAATTAAAGTGGGTTTGCTTTCGGAGGTTAATTTTATATGATTTGTCTTCATAATGGTATTGTACTTAATGGAATTTCTTCTACCGACGAACGTGCTGCAGTTTTGATTGACGGTGAAAAAATCCTTGATGTTTTTACCGAGCAGCGTTTTGAAAAAAAGACCTTTGGACCAGATGTAGAGATTATTGATGTCAAAGGCAATTTTATATATCCGGGACTTATAGATACACATATCCATGGGTTTAAGGGGCACGGAACGGATGTTTGTTCTACAGAAGGCATTCTGCAAATGTCCCTCGATTTAGCTCAATATGGAGTTACTTCTTTTTTACCGACCCTTTATCCTTCTTCAATTCCAGATATGATAGAAAGAATAAAGGCAATTGTTGCTGCAATGGGACACGAAGAAGGCGCGCATATTATGGGAATGCATCTTGAAGGTCCTTTTATCTCTCCTCAAAAACTGGGCGTTCAAAGACCGGAAACCTTGCAAAAACCAGACATCAATATCATGGAACAGTTATGGAATGCTTCTGACGGGCATATTGTAAATATGACAGTTGCCCCTGAACTTTCTGGAATGCGTTCTCTTGCCTTGTATTGTATTGATAAAGGCATCGTTCTTCAGGCCGGGCATACTAACGCCGAATACGAAAACATGATAGAAGGAATACAGGTTGGTATTTTGCATTCAACTCATTTTTTTAATGCAATGAGCCAGCTTCATCATAGAAATCCGGGAGCAGTTGGAGCAATCCTTACGCATCCCGAAATGTCCTGCGAAATTATAGCAGACGGAGTTCATGTTCATCCGGCATTATTCAAACTTCTGCAACAGGAAAAATCAAATGAACAGATTGTACTTGTTACCGATGCGCTTACACCAACGGTTCAAAGAACGGGAACTCTTATGGCAAATGGCGAGGAAGTTGAATTTACTGGTGGTTGTTTCCATAGAAAGAGCGACGGAGTTATTGCAGGTTCAGGTTTGACGCTTAAAAAGGCAATGAAAAATATGGTCGAATTCGGCTATTCACGTGCGGATTCAGTTCGATTTGCAACATCAAACCCGGCAAGAATCATGCATTTTAATAAAAAAGGAATTCTTGCGCCAACGTACGACAGTGATGTAGTTGTAATGGATAAACAGTTTGCCGTAAAGCTTGTAATGATTAGCGGAAAAATTGTGAAGAATAAATTATCAGAAGAAAAATAAAACACAGCCCGCCAGCGGGCTTATGATAGTGGGTAAAGCTAAAAATTGCTGGCGCAATTTTTTTAACGCTTTGCTATAAAACACCGGCCGCCTACCGTGCGGCCTTACACAGGAGGAAGTATGAGACTTGTTGTAAAAAATAATTATGAGGAATGTGCAAAATGGACTGCTGATTATATTGCAGGTAAGATTTCGGAATTTAATCCAACACCTGACAATCCTTATGTGCTCGGACTTCCTACTGGCAGTACGCCGCTTGGTATTTACAAAAGGCTCATTGAACTTAATAAAAAGGGCTGCATATCTTTTAAAAATGTAATTACATTCAATATGGATGAATATGTGGGTTTGGATGCAAATCATCCGCAAAGTTACCACTATTTTATGTATAAAAATTTCTTTGATTATATTGATATCAAAAAGGAAAACATTCATATCTTAAACGGCATTGCAGAAGATCCTGCCCGCGAATGTGAACTTTACGAAAAGGTAATCAGCGATGCCGGCGGAATAGATTTGTTTTTGGGCGGCACGGGAAACGACGGGCATATTGCTTTTAATGAACCTGGTTCTTCGCTTACGGCACGTACAAGAATCAAAACTCTAACGGAAGACACCCGTATTGCAAATTCCCGCTTTTTTGGTGGAGACATAAATCAGGTTCCTAAGACCGCATTGACGGTTGGAATCGGCACAATAACAGATGCAAAGGAAGTTGTAATTGTGATGAACGGTTTTGCAAAGGCACAGGCATTGCAGCATGCAGTAGAAGAGCCTGTTTCGCAGATGTGGCCTGTTACAATTCTGCAGATGCATAAAAAGGCAGTTATTGTTGCGGACGAAGCCTGTACCGATCAGCTTAAAGTTGGCACGGTAAGGTATTTTAAGGATATTGAATCACGCATTCCAGATACATTTGCGGGGCGTTTTGCAGATATTTAAGACGAGCTGCATGTAAAAAATTGCACGGAATCTTTTTTGGGAAGTTTGACGGCAAATTAAATGATAAGATGAATAGGCGGAGAAAAAATGACGATTGATGAATTTCTAAAAAAATATGATTTTAATCTTCCTGATGTAAAAAATCTTACAATATCAATCATGCAGGATATGGAAAGCGGACTTTCTGAAAAGGCACGGTATACTAAAACTTCCGAGCAGCCTATGATAATTGCCTCCAGCCGTATTCCGCAGGGCAAACCGAAAAACGACACTGCAATTGTAATAGATGCGGGCGGTACAAATTTCCGTTCGTGCCTTGTTCAGGTTGATTCAAATTCTAATTTTAATATCACCGAAATTCATAAAACGTTCATGCCTGCAACAGACCGCGAACTTTCTAAAGATGATTTTTATGATGCAATTGCACAAAATCTTGATTATCTTAAGGATAAAGCTGAAAAAATAGGTTTTTGTTTTTCGTATGCAATGGAAATGACAAAAGACGGCGACGGTAAAGTAATGTACTTTTCTAAAGAAGTAAAAGCGCCGGAAGCAGTAGGCACGTATGTCGGCAAGGAATTGAAAAAGGCATTGCAAAAACGCGGATGGACTAAAATCAAAAAAATTACAATGCTGAATGATACAACTGCTTCTCTACTTGCGGGAGTTGCTCAGTCTGGTGGCAATTCAAATTACAGTTCGTATATCGGTTTTATTTTAGGAACAGGAATTAACAACGCGTACATCGAATACGATAAAATCGGCAAAGCGGATGATGATTCTGATGAACATATTATAGTCTGCGAATGCGGAATGTTCAGTCAGGTAGGGCAAAGTGCTTTTGACCGCGAATTCGATAAAAAATCAAACGTGCCTGGAGCATCAAAACTGGAAAAAATGTGTTCGGGTGTTTATGTAGGCGGTGTTGCATTTAACGAAATTGCCTTTGCCTGTAACGAAGGCCTTTTTTCTGAAGGATTTGCCCGCGAATTTGAAAAACTTTCAGGCATTACGCCTTATAATATTGATATGTATCTTGCAAATGCAGACCAGCTTTTGAATAAATCTGTGGCTTGTGAAAGTGTGCTTGCTAAATGCATAAAATGTGAAGAAGACAATTCGGTTTTAAAAACACTTCTTTCGCTGCTGCTTGAACGTTCAGCATGCATCGTTTCGGCGGTGCTTTCTGCGTCCGTATTAAAAAGCGGCAGGGGAACGGCGGAGAATGCGCCTGTATGTATCGTAGCAAATGGTTCAACATTCTGGAAAAGCTTTAATCTAAGTCAGAAGGTTTCCGAAATATTAAAAGAAACTTTAAGCGGCAACTGGCAGCGTTATTTTGAAATCATAAAAGTTTCGGATGATATAGTACTTGGTGCTTCAATTGCTGCGATGATGTGATGCTAAAGAAAGATTTTTTTTTAACATCGCCGTTGTAACATAGAACTTGATATAAGATATATTTTAATATTTAAAACAATTTTCCATCATTTGGATTTGTTGACGTGTAAGTGAAAA
>CAMOWQ010000006.1 GCA_946628495.1 uncultured Treponema sp.
CCGCACAATAATGTGCTACACGTTTTTTGTTGCAAAGAAACTATTTAATGCCGCTTTGCGGCGCAACAAAAAAAGTGTTTTTGCTCCACGATTCGTTCCTTCGCGCCAGTTTTTACTAAAAATATTTTATAATGTGGAATTACTGAATACTGGATATTTTTTCTTTGCTTTTGTGATAATAATCAGTATATTTAAAATATATCATTATAGAATATCGAGGTTTATATGGGCGAATGTAGTCATGATTGTTCCAGCTGCGGAGAAAAATGCGAAAAAAGAGATTTTAAGGTAAATCTTCATAAAGACAGCAGCGTTAAAAAGGTGATTGGAATTATCAGCGGTAAAGGCGGTGTTGGTAAATCTCTTGTAACAAGTCTTCTGGCAAGCAAAGTATGTAAAGATGGATATAAAACGGCGGTTCTTGATGCTGATATCACCGGTCCTTCTATTCCTGAAAGTTTTGGCGTAGGCGATGTTCGTGCAACTGCAATTGAAGGTCAGGATGCTTTGAATCCTGTTGTAACAGATTCCGGCATTCAGCTTATGTCCATGAATTTTCTTTTGCAGAATGAAACTGATCCTGTAATCTGGAGAGGTCCTGTAATTGCGGGTGCCGTAAAACAGTTCTGGACAGATGTTGTATGGAAGGATGTTGATTTTATGTTTGTCGATATGCCTCCGGGAACAGGAGACGTTCCTCTTACAGTTTTTCAGTCGCTTCCTGTAGATGGAATTATCATCGTTTCATCTCCGCAGCAGCTTGTGCGGGTAATTGTTGAAAAAGCCGTAAATATGGCAAATATGATGAATATTCCTATTCTTGGTCTTGTAGAAAATATGAGCTATGTAAAATGTCCTGACTGTGGAAAAGAGATTACGGTGTTCGGCAAGAGTAATATTGACGGTATTGCAAAGGATTTTAATCTTCCTGTTCTTGCACGTATTCCTATGGAAGAATCAACTTCTCGTGCAGTAGACGAAGGTGATATCGAGAGTATTGACTGTCCTTATCTTAAGGATGCCGTTGAAAAAGTTGAGGCACTGTTAAAATAAAGGAACTTATGCTAGAATGTCGGTCATTAGGTGGCCGGCATTTTTTTTGCCTGTCCGAATAAAATATCATAAAACTGAAATATCAGGATAATCAGAGGAACTATGAAATTATCAGGTGCACAAATTATCGTAAGACTTTTGGAAGGGTATGGTATTAAAACCGTTGCAGGAATTCCCGGCGGTTCAATTCTGCCTTTGTATGATGAACTTAATAAATCTTCCATAAAGCATGTCCTTGTGCGCCATGAGCAGGCAGCAGGTTTTATTGCGCAGGGAATGGCTCGTTCTACCGGAAAAACTGCCGTATGTCTTGCAACCAGTGGTCCTGGCGCTATGAACCTTCTTACCGCAGTTGCCGATGCAAGATGTGATTCAATTCCTGTTATTGCAATTACGGGACAGGTTAATACAAGCCTTATTGGTACAGATGCTTTTCAGGAAGCAGATACTTTTGGTCTTTCTTTTCCGATTACAAAACATTCCATTTTTGTAAAATCAGGCAGGGAACTTTTTGATGCAATTCCTAAGGCTTTTGAAGTTGCCCTTAACGGCCGTCCGGGACCTGTTCTTCTTGATATTCCGCGTGATGTTCAGCTTAAAGAAATTGAAGTTGATGATGCAATGTTTGAACATGCACTTTCTAACATTGGAAAAAATAAACCATTAAAATTTCAGACAAGTGAAGAGGAATTGCAGAAAAAACTTCCAGCCATTCAAAAACTTCTTGCAAGAAGTAAACGTCCTGTTTTGTTTACGGGCGGTGGCTGTAATACTTTTGAAGCAGCTTCCGTTCTTGAAAAATTCCTTGCCGTTTGCAGAATGCCTGTCTGCACAAGTTTGATGGGCATTGGTTCCGTGCCTGAAAGTTCTGAATGTTTTGCCGGCATGGTTGGTATGCATGGAAATCATGCGGCAAACGTTGCAATGCACGATTCCGACCTTGTTATTGCGGTCGGCGTTCGTTTTGATGACAGGGCAACGGGTGTTGTAAATAAATTCTGCCCGGATGCAAAAATTATTCATATCGATGTTGATGCGGCAGAACTTGATAAGATTCTTAAATCTTCGGTTTCGATTGTCGGTGATGTTGTAAATATTCTTCCTCTTGTTACGGAACTTGCGCAAAAAGAAGGAACAAATTTTGATCCTGAATGGCTTAAAAAAATTTCGGCACTCAGAAAAGAAAATACTTCATTTTTATGCGGTCGACCTGAAGGAGAAAAAAAAGCAAATCCGCGTGAATTTATTGCTTCTGTACCAGAACTTGCAGAAAAAACTGGAATTCCGGCACAAAATCTTATTGTAACGACCGACGTTGGTCAGCATCAGATGTGGACAGCACAGTATTATCCTGTTGAACGTCCTCGTTCTTTCCTTACCTCTGGTTCGCTCGGCACTATGGGATTCGGTTTGCCTGCTGCAATCGGTGCTGCCCTTGCAAACCCAGAAAAACGCGTTGTCTGCTTTAGTGGCGACGGTTCAATCATGATGAATCTTCAGGAACTTGCAACGCTTGCCGAACAGAATCTTGCAGTAACCGTTATTATTTTTGTAAACGGAACGCTTGGAATGGTTTATCAGCAGCAGAAATTCCTGTTTGAAAAAAATTATTCTGCTTCGGTTTTTGATTATGTTCCTGATTTCCTTACGATTGCAAAAGGTTTTGGCATAGAAGCTGTAGATGCTTCCGTTGATTCAGACTGGTATAAAAAAGCGTTTGACTCTTCCAGAAAAAATAAACCTTGCATTGTCTGCTGTCCTATTAATCCGGAAGAAAATGTTCTGCCTTTTGTTCCTGGTGGACGTGCAAATATTGATTCAATAAGAGATTAATTGTTCGGGCGGTTTTATAAAATTATTACATTTTATAAACGCTGAAAAATGCAATTTCAGTATGCCAGTTAAACAGTGTGTTTTCGGATGCGGCAAGAAGAAGGTTTACGATTTTCTGTAAATCATTCTTGCCGATCGTTTCGTACATTTTTGCGCCATAAGCAGAAGTTTCTGGATTAAACCATTTCTGAATTTCTGTCGGTGTTATTTTTCGTTTTTCAGTTAATTCCTGTGGTGCATACTTTACCGTAAATCCCTTCTTTCTAAATTCATTTGCAATCTGAAGACCGTCCCACGAAAACAGCGGATTTGTCCTGTCGCCAAAGAATTCCTGTTCTGCGGCATCCATCTTATCAAGAATATCTCTGAAAGCAGGTATTGTTTCTGGAGTAAGAATCTGTTCTTTTATAAGAAGGCTTAATTTTTGTCCGTGGCATGGAATTCTCTGAGAAATGATTGCCTTCCAACCGTCTGCAAGCGGCGATTCATATACAAAATTTTCATCATCTGTATATTCGCGTTCATCTTTTGTTTCCTGATAAAATGTAGGATCGTCCGACTCATCTGTTTCTTCGGAATTTTCTTTTTGAGGTGAAAGTACGCCTTCAATAGAATCTGCAAGTGCTGTTATGGATTCTTCTGAACTGAACGGGTCTATAAAGAAAATCCTGTCGAAAACTGCGCCGTTGTACTGAAATTTAACAAGAATGTCGTAAAAAGCTTTTGGCGTAAGAAAATCTTTGTCGGCGGTTGTCCCTCGGAAAGAAAGAACCGGCCTGTCTAAATCTCCGAGCGTGCGACTGTATTGTTCCAGAATCTGTTTACCTTTTTCGCTCCTGCATACACCGCATGTAAGACCTTCTGGTGAGCGCCTTGCGATTTCCCACAATAAAAGACCGTTGTCTGCGTTCCATATAAGGTTTCTGTAGTGGCGTGTCATTTCTGCCATGGAAATCATTGTATCGCGTATATTAAGGAATGTTTCTGCTTTGTTTGAATCAAGCCGCTGCTGCCAGAATCTGTCGGCACGGTTTAAAGCAACTTCCTTTACTGCATCTTTTGGACTGAAAGTAAGGTTTTCGTCTTTTTTGATGTTGCCTGATTTAAAATGTTCGTTTATCCACCATTCAGAAATAGGATTTGCGCCAAATTCAGATTTTTGTGAGTCCTTAGGATTTGCTTTATACAGATTGATTGAACCTGTCTCTTCCGGTGCTGTTGCAAGCTGATCTGTCGTAATATTTTCGGCAGTTTGTTCTTTTTCCAGGAAAGATGCAATCTGAAGTTCTCGTCTTGAAAGTATATCTGCGCGGATTTTTCCTTCGTACCCTTGTGTACTTGGCGTATAAAAAACGCGTCCATTAAGCGCGTCTGGAAGATATTGCTGCGCTACCCAATGATCGCGGTAGGCATGCGGATAAAGATAGCCTGCTCCGTGACCAAAACCTTCTGCATCGCGGGAAGAATCCCGTAAATGGTTAGGCACTTCGGAGTTTTCCTTTTCTTTTTCTATAGATGAAAGTGCATCGAAGAATGCCATTGAACTGTTTGATTTTGGTGCTGTTGCAAGATAAAGTGCTGCATGTGCAAGAAAATAACGGCCTTCAGGAAGTCCTACACGGTCAAATGCCTGTGCACATGAATTAACGACTGTTATTGCGTTAGGATCTGCAAGTCCTGTATCTTCGCAGGCAGAAATAAGCATTCTTCTGAAAATAAAATGTGAATCTTCGCCTGCTGCAACCATACGCGCAAGCCAATATAATGCGGCATCAGGGTCGCGTCCGCGAAGGCTTTTTATGAAGGCGCTGATTATATCATAATGATAATCGCCGTCTCTGTCGTAAAGAACTACCTTTTTCTGAATGGATTCTTCGGCAGCTTCTTTGCTGATGTATATTTTTGTTCCGTAGGCAGGAACGGGCGGGTTTGCCTTTGGTTTCCAGACTTCGGGTGTAGTTTCTACTGCAAGTTCCAGTGCGTTTAAAAGCGAACGTGCGTCTCCGTTTGCCGTATCAATAAGATGTTCAAGTGCACCTTCTTCGAATTCAATATTCCAGTGACCGTAACCTCGATTTGGATCGGTAAGTGCCTGAGTTGCAGCTTTCATCAAATCCTGCTGTGTTAGAGGTTTTAGCTGAAAAACCCTTGAACGCGAAACCAATGCCTTGTTTACTTCAAAAAAAGGATTTTCTGTTGTTGCTCCAATAAGAATGATAGTTCCGTTTTCTACCCAGGGAAGTAGCGCATCCTGCTGAGATTTATTCCAGCGGTGAACTTCGTCTACAAAAAGAATTGTGCGTTTTGCATATAATTTGTAATAATCTTCTGCCTGCTTTATGGAAGCTCTTATGTCTGCAACGCCTGTAAGGACAGCATTCAATGTAATGAAATTTGATCTTGTGTGATTTGCAATTACTTTTGCGAGCGTTGTTTTACCGCTTCCCGGAGGTCCGTAAAAAATAACTGAGGTAAGCTGGTCTGCGGCAATGGCTCTTCGTAAAAGACGTCCTTTGCCTATGATATGATCCTGTCCGATATATTCATCCAGATTGCGGGGGCGCATTCGTGCTGCCAGTGGTTCCGTGTCGTTTTTAACTTGGTCAAACAGGCTGTCAGACATTTTGTTCCCCCGTAAAATTTATGTGTATAAACTGAAACTCAGGAAGTTATTCTCTGTTCCAGTTGCCTCTGCTTTTATAATAAGACCATAATCCGATATTTGCAAAATTTACTGCGGTTGTTGAACCTGTTCCAAGGAAGAAAATACCGCCATAAATAGAATTTTCTATTTCTGGAAGAGAAGGGTCTTTAGAAAGCAGTGTAAGTATAAAATATGCAGAAGAAAGCTGAACCGATGCATTTGTTGTAAATTCAGAAATGCTTGCAGTTCCATCGCTGTTAAGCGCAATTCGTGTAATTCCGCCGGAAGAAGATGAAGCTGTTGATGTATAATTTGCTTTTCCTGCAATAAGAGAGTCGGAATTAAGCGCAAAACATGAAACTGGAACTGAACCTGCTGAAATTTGATTGCCGTTTGAATCCTGTAATGGTTTTTCGCCCTGTGAAGAATATGTATAGATATTTCCTTCGTTAGCAAAATAGATTACGTCTGACAGTTTGCCTGTTGTTTCGTTAGAAACAGAAGCTTCTGTCATAAAGAAACAGAGTTCGTTTCCAAGATATGCAGCCGAATTGATACCTTTGTTGTAGTATCCGTCTGCAGGATTATTTACAGTGTCTTTATTTGTTATTGTAATAGATTTAATTTCACCATTATCGAGCTTGTAGTAAACGGGTTTGATTATGTTTGTATATCCAGAAGAATTTCTGAGTGAACTTTCTATTGTAGTACCGCCGCTTCTTATGAATGCATTTCTGTGTTCATTCTTTACAGAGTTTGTTGAAAATACATTGAATGCAGAAAAATAATAATCTCCGTATTTATATGTAATAAGGATGTCTTTATAGTCGCCGGTTGTAAGTTCTTTCCAGTCAGAAGATGAAGATACGTTCCATTCGCTTGTAGAACCAGATTTGAGTGCAGGTTTAAGCCTGAAAAGATGAGCCTTTGAAGGAGATGCCGTACCTTCTTCGCTATCGTTAATGTATTCAGTTGTTACTATATAAAGATATGAATCGTCTGCTACAACTTTAAGAATCTGCTGTCCTACATGATTTTCAACTCCGTAATAATCGTAGTGATGAAATTCAAAAGGATATGATTCTGCGGAAAGTGCATTCCACTGACCGTGTGTATCGCTGTTAAGAAGTTTGTATCTTATACCGTTGTTTGCTGTTGTAACAAGGAATTCTGTTCCGTCTACGTTGTAGCGTGCAATATGTCTTATGATTCCGTTTACAGTTGCTTCCAAAGGAAGAACGTCCTGACTGATATTATAATAAACAGCATTAAAGCAGCTGGTAAAAATCAAAGAAATTGAAAGCATTCCAAGTAAAAATAATGTTTTTTTCATAGTAAAAAGTTCCTTAAAATATATTTCTGCTGAAAATTTTCTTTTAGAAGTGATATCTTGCGCTTATAGAAAAGGACAGGAATAATCCGTTGTAATTCTGCTTTGAATCTGCAACCCACTGAGGAATCCAGAAGAAGGTCGCTTCTGAACCTACGGAGAATGCCTCGTTAATTCTGTAGAATGCACCTGCATTTGCCCTTGCAACAAGCGACGGAAAATACTGCATGCTCTGCCATGTTTCGTAACCGATTCCGATTCCGGCTCCGAGCGGAAATTCCATTTTTCCTGCAGTTGGCTGTGCAATAACACCAAAAGTAATAGGAGCGGTTATCAATACCTTGTTTCCGATGGATGCATTATAACTGAGAGTTGTTTCTCCTCCGATTGCAAGCCATGTATTAAGAAACTGATAGAAACCGAGATTTACGGCACCTCCGAAATACAGTTTATTGTTAAAATTAAGTGGAGCAAAACCGTCAAGTCCGAATTTGAACATACGGTCTCCTTTTCCGTTCTGTGTATATACATAGCCGTCATCGTATTCATCGCCCTGTTCATCTGCATAAATACATGCAGAACAGAGAATAACTAGCATGGAAATAATTGAAAGTAAGCGTTTCATGTTGCCTCGCAAAAAGAATAGATTTTAAACAAAAAAATGAGTATATTTGTTTCTATTAATAAACATAAATATACCTTTTTTAGGTTTGTTTATCAATAAAACCTTATGAACAGGTGATAGTTACTTAAGGGTATGCTTATTATAAAATATTTTTTAGTAAAAACTGGCGTTAGGGAACCACGAGCTCGTGGCTGAAAGCCGATTTTTGCATAGGAGACGTAGAAAAATGGCAGCAGTTATTATTGACGGAAAACAGATTGCGGCAGATGTAAGGGCTGATGTTGCTTCAAAAGTTTCGGAATTAAAACAGAAAGGTATTGTTCCGTGTCTTGCAGTTATTCTTGTAGGAGAAAATCCTGCTTCTGTAAGTTATGTTACTGGTAAACGCAAGGCTCTTGCCGAAGTTGGCATGGAAGATAAATCAATCATGTTGCCTGAATCTACAAGCCAGAAAGAGCTTCTTTCTTTGATTGAAACTCTTAATAAAGATGATTCTGTACATGGAATTCTTGTTCAGCTGCCTTTGCCAAAACATATTGATGAAGACAAGGTTATTATGGCAATTAGTCCTGAAAAAGATGTTGACGGTTTTCATCCTGTAAGTGTCGGAAATCTTATGATTGGACGCCCTGGATTCTTGCCTTGTACACCGCATGGAATAATCGTGCTTCTTAAAAAAATGAACATAGAAACTTCTGGTAAACATGCCGTTGTTATAGGAAGATCGAACATCGTTGGTAAGCCTGTTTCAATTCTTCTTGCACGCAAGGACGTTAACTGTACCGTTACTATGTGTCACACCGGTACTAAAAACATGGCAGAAATTACTAAAACGGCAGATATTATTGTAGTTGCATCCGGACATCCTCATACACTTACGGGCGATATGGTAAAAGATGGTGCCGTTGTAATTGATGTCGGTGTAAACAGAATACCTGATGCTTCTAAAAAATCTGGTTTCCGTCTTATCGGTGACTGTGATTTTGATGATGTAAAAGAAAAGGCTTCTTTTATAACTCCCGTTCCTGGTGGAGTAGGCCCGATGACAATTGCAATGCTGATGTTCAATACTCTTGAATCGGCTCAGAAACAGGCTGAAAAGGCATAAAATTGACGATGCCTGCCTCGGATTTTATGGGACAGGCATTTGTCGTTAAAAATTTATTTTGAATATTCTGTGTAGGCGTAGGCGTTATGAAAATGAATGCTTTCTTCGTTTTCTGCTTCTACGCTGAACCATTCAAAGTCCATGTTTTTAAGTACCAGATAGGCTTCGCGTACTACATCTTCTACAAAACGCGGATTTTCGTAGGCATGTTCGGTTACGTATTTTTCATCTTTGCGTTTAAGAACTGAATATAAAGGTGAAGAAGCGCAGGCTTCTATTTTTTCTATTACATCTTCAATCCAGAAAAATTTTGTATATAAAATCTTGATTCTTATTGTTCCGCGCTGATTATGTGCTCCGTATTCACTTATAGCTTTTGAACAGGGACAAAGTGTTGTTACAGGAATTTCTATATTGATGTAGAATTTCTGTGCGTCTGTTGAATGGTCAGGGGCGTTACGGGGATGTGCCCCGTTAGAAGGGGTGGCGGAAGTGCGGCCGGTTTCCGGGCGTACTGGAGACAGGGGAAGGCTTTCCCCTCCTACTTCTGCTTCGTAGGAGCACTGGTAGGTCATAATTCCGGGCGCATTTGAAACCGGCGCCTGTTTTTCTATAAAATACGGGAATTTTATAAGTCCGTAGGCCTTTTGCGCGTTCAGTTTTGTGCGGATTTCTTCGAGCATGTCTAAAAAATGCTGCATTGTAATGTCTTCGTGATATTTATGGAAAATCTGAATAAAACGGGACATGTGTGTTCCCTTAAAATGATGCGGCAGGTTTACGAAAAGATCAACTGTTGCCGTTGTCTGCTGAATTTTCTTGTTTTTGTCTAAAACCGTAACCGGATATTTTACACCGCGTACGCCAACTTTTTGCAGCGGTATTTCACGGTCATCTGTTTCGTTCTGTATATCACGCATGAATAGAATATATTATAAATCAACGTTTAAGGGAATAGAGGGATTGTCGCAGGGCAAACGCATTATAAATACAGGCATACACAAAAAATCGCTGCCAGTCAAAAAACAGATTTTCAAAATCGAGCGAATATTCGCTCTACATGCTTGAGTGCCCTGAAACTATTGAAGTTTGCCGCAAAAGCGGCAACGTATATAATTACAAGGCAAACTGGCGTGTAGCAGGCGAGCCTGCGATTTTGAAATTCGAACCTCGACCGGTAGCATTTTTCTTTTGGTGTATTCATGTTTATAATGCGTTTGCCCTGGGGGTTGTCGGGCGTATGAATGACTTTTTTGCTCTTTTTTGCTAAAATAAAACTATGACTTACTTTTTTGAAACTTATGGCTGTGAAATGAATATTGCTGAATCCGCAGCAGTTGAACAGCTTCTTATTGCGCGCGGCTGGAAAAAAGCTGCGTCGGCTCAGGTTGCTGATATGGCAATCATTAATACCTGTTCAATCCGTGAAACTGCCGAAAACAGAATTATGGGAAGACTCGGCTGGTATTCGGGTTTGAAGGCTGTAAGGGAATGTAAAAATGGTGCAAAGACTAAGCTTTTGGAAGAAGCGGTAGAATATGTAAAAGACGGTGCAAAGCCGCTTACTCTTGTTGTTATGGGCTGTATGGCAGAAAGGCTTTTGAAGGAATTCCGTACAAAATATTCTTTTGTTGATTATGTTGTCGGTACTTTTGCAAAACATCATTTTTCGGAAATTATAGAAACTGTGGAGCAGGGTGGAAATCCTTTTAATATTGATGATTCTGAACCTTATAAATTTGCCGCTCTTTCTGCTGAACCTGGAGCTTTTTCTACGTTTGTGCCGATTATGCACGGCTGTAATAATTTCTGTACCTATTGTATTGTTCCGTATGTAAGGGGCAGGGAATGCAGTCGTCCTGTTAATGAAATTCTGCATGAAATTGATGTTTTAAGCAGTTACGGTGTGCGTGAAATTACCCTTATCGGTCAGAATGTCAATTCTTATAAAGGGCTTATGGGAGATGAAACTGTTAATTTTGCACGGCTTCTTCATATAATTTCGGCTCATATAAAGGAGACAAAATCTGGCATTCAGTGGGTAAGGTTTATGTCGTCACATCCGCGTGATTTTACCGACGATGTTATTGAAGCAATTGCGACGGAAGATGTTGTATGCCATCATATTCATCTGCCGGTTCAGCATGGTTCTTCCGCTGTCCTTAAAAAGATGAACCGCGTTTATACAAGAGAGCAGTATCTTACTCTTATTGAAAAAATTAAGGCCCGTATTCCTGATGTTTCTCTTACAACTGATATTATGATGGGATTCCCTGGCGAAACCGAAGAGGATGTAGAACTTACTCTTGATTTGATGAGAAAGGTTCGGTATGAATCTGCAATGATGTATTATTATAATCCGCGTGAAGGAACTCCAGCTGCAAAATGGGAACAGATTCCTGAAGAAATCCGCAAGGAAAGACTGCAGCGTGTAATTGATTTGCAGCTTGAACATACTCACGAACAGATGAGCAAAAGAACAGGGCAAACTGTAAAAGTGCTTGCAGAATCTGTAAGCCGTGATGATAAAACTGAACTTTTAGGACAGACGGAGCAGCACGAAAAAGTTGCCTTTAAGGCGGACAAAAAACTTATAGGCCAGTTTGTAAACGTTCATATAGACAGTTTGTCCGGCAATACTTTCCGTGGAACTTTAGTTTAGATTTAATGATTCAGGGCAGGCATTCTTAGTTGTACAATTTTTTTGTGCAGGCTGCCCTGAAATGGATTTTTTAGAAGCGTTCTGCTTTTGATGAAGATGATTTCTTTACAAAGGCAGATGCATTGCTTATCTTTTTAGAAGAACTGCGTACTCCCTGTGTATGCGGATTAGGTCTTGAACCTTTTGCTCTTCCTTCGCTGCGGCGTTCTTTTTTTACCCCTTCGTTTCTTTTTCCGTTCTGGTCATTTCTTGCAGAAGAATCGCCTTTTGCAGCATTGTCTTTTTTGAAATTATCCCTGTCTCTTGGAGGTTTTCGTGAACCGCGTCCTTCTTCCTTCATATCTATGTGCATGTGAGGAAGTTTTTTGTTTGATTTAGACATTTCAACTGCCTTTTTTGCAGAGGCTGTCGGAAGACTTACAAGAGAGAACTGCTGTGCAACATCAATGTCATCAACCATGCGTCCCGGAATGTTCAAAAGCGTACTGAAATAGTCTGCAATTTCGCGGGCACGGTAGCCGTCTTTTTTACCGAGAGAAATGAAAATTCTTGTTTGATTTCCGCTGCTGCCGGAATCTTTTGTGCTGATTCTTCCGTAATGTTTTGGAGAAAGTTTTTCGCCGTAAAGGATTGAAAGAACTCCTGCAAGAACTTTCTGGGCATCCTGGCCTTCGCAAAGTTTCTGTGCCATTCCAAGATATTTTTCTGGAACTTCGTTTAAAACTTTTTCTGGGGCAGTATTTCCTGTTCCTGCTGTCTGTGAAGTTTCTTCGGAAACTGCATTTTCTGCGACTGGCGATGTTTCTGTTGAATTATTTGTGCGTCCTTCAGCGGTAGTGTTTTCTGCTGAAATGTCCGTGTTAATTTCAGCGGTCGTGTTTACTTCCGGCACTGCATTTTCGTTCGTTTCTTCGGTACGTACCAGCTTAAACAGTTTTGATTCAAGATCGTCCATTGCGCGGTTTTCTTTAACGGTAAGGACTTCGTTTATGGTAGGAATCTTTTCTTCTATTAATCTGCTTTTTGTGGCACGTTCTGTATTTTTAAGAAAATAGCTCAGTTTTCGTCTTTCTTCTGGCTTTACAAATGTGATTGCAGTTCCTGTTGTTCCTGCACGTCCTGTTCGGCCGATGCGGTGAACGTAAGTTGCAGTGTCAAATGGCAGAGAATAGTTTACAACGTGGCTCAATCCTGAAATATCTATACCGCGGGCTGCAACGTCTGTAGCAACAAGAATACGTGTTTTTTTCATGCGGAAGCGTTCTAGTACTTTTTCGCGCTGATTCTGCATGATATCACCATGAAGGGCAGCTGCTTCGTATCCGCGAATATCAAGTTCGCGGGTAACGCGGTCTGCATCCATTTTTGTCATTGTGAATACAAGTCCGTAAAAATCAGGAGACATGTCGATAAGACGTACGAGGGCTTCAATTTTGTCGCTTTCTTTTACCATCCAGTATTTTTGTTCAATAAGCAGGGCTTCATCAATTACTTTTTCTTCTTCGATGATGTCGTATTCGCCCATAAAATCTGCCGCAATTTTAAGGATTGGAGCCGGCATTGTTGCGCTGAATAAAAGAATTCTTGCTTCGATATTTGATTTGCTGAAAATCTCGCGGATGTCGTCAATGAATCCCATATCAAGCATTTCATCACCTTCGTCGAGGATGAAATATTTGATTTTACTTAAATCAAGGGTTTTTCGTTCAAGATGGTCTTTAATTCTTCCCGGTGTACCAACTACGATTTCGCAGCCGCGTTTAAGTTCCCTGATTTGCTGTGCATAAGAAGCACCGCCGTATAAAACTGTTGTACGCGGAAATTCGTTGTTTGCAAAAGATTTTAATTCTTCGCAGGTCTGTACCGCAAGTTCGCGTGTCGGTTCAAGAACGAGTGCCTGAATGTTATCGCTTTTTTCTCTTATTGATTGAATGATAGGAAGTCCAAATGCTGCTGTTTTTCCTGTTCCTGTACGAGCCCTTGCAATAAGGTTTGCGTCACCTGTAAGAAGGCGTGGAATTGCAAGTGCCTGAATTGGAGATGGAGTTACAAAGCCTTTTTTCTGTACTGCTTTAAGTGTGTATTCATCAAGTCCTAAATCTTCAAAAGTTACAGTATCTTCTTCCTGCTGATTTTCTGCATTAATCTGATTTGATGTGTCTGCTGTTTTTGCGGACTCTTCTGTTTTGGGCATAATGATGCCGTCGTTGTTTGTGGTTGTTAATTCTTCTGTATCCATAAAATCCTCTGCCTGTAGATTTGCAAGCAGAGTTCTAAAAATACAAGGCTCCTGCCCTACTCAAATGAACTTCCGCTTTATATTTGTTACAAGCCTGTCAAATATAAAGGAATGTTTTGAAATATTCAAGCAAAATATACAGGATTCCGCAAATATTAGAAAATTATACGGTTTATTGCATAAAGATGCCTGACAACTTCTGAGACTGCCTGTGAGTATTTTGCACCGTTTTATTTTTTTGCGGTTTTATCAGCTTTTTTTGCCTGATTTTTTCTCCGTTGCTGTTTCTTTTTTTACGGATTCTGCAGGTTTTGCTTTTTTAGAGCTTTTTGCTTTTGCTGCTGTTTTTCCTGTTTTTGAAGCTTTTGCCTCTTTTTCAGTTTTAGAAGGCTTTGCAGTCTTTACCGCTTTTTTATGAACAGGTGCAAACGGTTTTATGAAAAGTTCGCATTTATAGGCTGCCTTAAGTTTTGCGCTGCATACTGTTTTATAAAGAGCAGTAATTTTTTCAAGACTTCCTGCTTTTGCGGAAATAAGCATCATTGCAAAAATAAGGTTCAGGCTTGATTCGCACAATTCCTTATTGAACCAGCGTACTCCATCAAAAGTATTTGCACCGGAAAGAAGACTGCTGTATTCGCTTTGTGTGAGCAGGCGTACTATATTGTATGCCTTAACTTTTGCTTCGTTTGCCGTAAATTCTGTACCTGAGAGAGAAGCAAGAATAAACAGTTTTGTAAGTTCCCGTCTGAATGCAGCTTTTCTTTCTGCAATAACATACGTCGGTGTTGCGTTCTGGGACTCTGTATTGTTTTCTCCGTTTGAAACTTCAAAATAGAATTCGCTGAGTTTTCTTCCGAGATTCCAGCGTTCTGCAAGAGCGTTTTCGGCAAAGGTTCCGGTTAATGCCCATAACAGAAGAGATGTGAAAGTATTTGTGCCCGATTCTTCTGCAAAAAGTATTGAAGCAAAGTCAATGCCGTCTTTTGCTTTAAGAAGCCTGTTTGCAGAAACAGCATTCGTTTTTTTGAGTTTGCCCGAAGAAATATAGGCCTTGAAAATCTGGTTTAATCTTGCACTTACAGTCTTTGCCTGAATTTCTGCGGAAACAACTTTATCATCATCATTAATGAATTTAAGGGCTGTCGTAAAGAATGCCGTAAGTTCATCTTTATTTTCTGTGATTATAGCATTGATTTTTTTTGTAAGATTTTTGTCGTCTACTGCTTTTTCTGCAAGAGTAGTCAGTTCTGGAACAATTTTTGTAATGTAATCGTGCAGGGCAGCGTATAATTCTTTATAGATGATTTCCTGCCATGCAATTTCGATGTTTTCACAGCCTTTTCCGCCAAGAGAATCGCACAAGATCTGATAGCGATGGTCAGGCATATCAGCAACCTGATGAATGTCGAGAAGAACCTGATATTCAAATCCGTTAAGAGAAACAAAAAGTCCTTTTTCGCAGATTTCTGGAGAATGCCTTATGTACCACAGTTTTGATGTATGTTCCTGGAAAATACAGTATTTATCGTTTTCGGCAGTAAGATTCAATCCTTCAGAAATGGAGCGTGTGGTGAGTGTAATGTCTTTTTCACCGCTGCCGGTTTTTACAGCATAAGGAACCGACTGTTTTATCCAGCCGCTTGCACGTTCATATTTGTTGTTATAGAAAACCATTGCGCGTTCATTTCCGCAGCCGTTAGAATATGCGAATACATTTTCGTTTACATGACCGTTTTCCCACAAGTCATAGAATAAGAAATTTTCAACGTTTGCAAAAAGATAGCGTTTTTTCATCAGAGGGAAAATTTCGCGTTTATGACGTTCTACAAGATATTCACTCGGTTTTTCGTCTTTGTAAGCCTTTGTATATTCCATGCCGTATTTTTCTGTAAAGCCTTCAATCTGTCCGTGACCGAACATTGGTAAGCCAGGCATCGTAACCATGAGCGTACATACACCAAAATATTTATCGCCGTCACCAAACTGTGCAATTGCAGTTTCTTCGTCAGGGTTATTCATGAAATTTACGTAGCGTTTCAGAATCTGCGGATCAAAATTAATTGTATTTTTTACAGTGTCGCGGTATTTTTGATTTTCTTCCTTTTTAAGCATGTTCATGAAGGCAGAATTGTAAACGCGGTGCATTCCGAGTGTCCTTACAAAATAGCCTTCCATCATCCAGAAAGCTTCTGCCAAAAGGAGTGTGTCAGGGCATTCTTTTGCTACGCGGTCAACAACTTCGCGCCAGAATTCATTTGGAATTGCATCATTGAACTGCTGGGTGCTAAGACCTGTTTCAGACCTTGTTGCAATGTCTCCTCCATGTCCCGGTTCCGGATACCACAAGCGGCGGATTGATTTTTTTGCAAGAACCATTGCAGCATCAAAACGGATAATAGGGAAATTATGTGCAACGTGTAAAATTTCCTGCATTACAGCTTCCCTTGCAGCTGGATTTAAAAAATCAATCTGTGCCGTATCATTCCAAGGTAAGCCTGTACCGTCGTTTCCGTGATAGATATAGCGTGTATCGCCAGTCTGATTGTCTACGCGTTTGAATACAACCGAACAGTCGTTTTTTGAATAATAATGGTCTTCGAGATAAAGTGAAATTCTTGAATCCTGCGAAAGGTTTTCTCCATTGTAAGTGTACTGCGGAAAAGGATTGTCACGTCTTTGTATAAAAAGATCAGGTCTGTTAATTACCCAGTCACCGTCCATTCCTGTATGATTTGGAACCATGTCAGATGCAAGACGGATTCCTCTCTGCCACAAACGGGTGCGCAGGTTTTGAAGTGCCTCCCAACCGCCAATGTTCCATGCAATATTATAATCATAAAGGGAATATGCAGAGGCAGCTGCTTCCGGATTTCCGCAAATCTGTTTAATGCGTTTACTTGCTTTAGAACGTTCCCACAAACCAATGAGCCACAATCCTGTAAAACCTTCGTCGCGGAGTTTATCAAGTTCTGCATCAGGAATCTGGTCGAGTCTTGTGATTGGATATCCGTATTGTTTTGTAAGCTGGTCGAGCCATACTAAAACGGTTTTTGCAATAAGGATTACTTTAGGCATCCAGTCGGAATCGGGACTGTAGCGTTCATATTCGTTCATTAAGTTTTCGTAGGAATATGGCTGCATGTCCGGTAAATCACCACCGCCAAATCCATGCCACATTGCCTTTTCTTCTTCGGAGATTGAATCTATGCCTGCAAGAATGCGCTTAATCCATTCACCAAGAAATTCATCCCAGTATTTTTGAATATAATCAAGCTGACCTTTAAGGCTGTCTGGAGCAAAAAGCTGAGGTTCACGCAAAAGATTTATTAAATCGTGATTAAATGGTCCGAAGGTCGGATTTTTTAATGCAAACTTTTGAATGGAAGTCCAGGTCTTTTCGTAAAGAGGATTTTTAGAAAGAGGCTCATCATTAAATAACAGCGTGAACGGTTTAAAAGCTGGATTTTCGTTTGCAAGATGCAAAAGAATCATTTCTTCAAGAACCTGTTCGCGGTTAGGACGCTGCGTATTTGTGTCTGGTTCAAGAGCCGTGCGTTCAAGAAATTCCTGTGCCGTGCATTTTTCCTGATAAACTTCTACCGGTGGAAATTCGCTCATAAAATCAAGAAGAAGGGAATCTATCTGTTCTTTTGTAAACTGTCCGTTGAGTTCTGCAATAATGTCTTTCATAAAATCAGGGCATTTATCGCGTCTGTAAAGCATGCACACGTGATGAAGAATTTCATCTATAAGCCCCATTGCATTCAGTTGGCCTGCGGATACTTTCTTATTTTCGTCATTCGTAACGTTTTTAATATAATCATTAAAAAGCAGCTGGAATTTGCGGACGTTCTTCATATTTGCAAAAACAACATTGCCGCTGGAAGCAAAAAGTCCTTTATCAAAACTGCATAAGTCTCGTACTTTTTTTGAGATGTGGAATTCGTTGTAAGAAAGTTTCATGAGCATATCCTCTTGTAAGTTACATTTATTATATCATTAGAATGTAAAATTTTCATCTTTCAGCAATTTTATTGATTTGTGACGTAAGTTCTGAATCTGCACAAAGTTCTTCTATAGAAACAGGCATTCTGTATGTCCAGTTAAAACCGTTTACAGTTCCAGGCACATTAATGCGTTCATCTTTACTGTCAGAAAGCCAGTACTTTTTATTCAGATAAAGGAAATCCTGAAGCGGAACAATGTACCATACGCTTGCACTTTCGGAACATTTTTTTAGAAGTTCAAAGGCAATTTCTGGTGAAAAATCGCCTGTTTCGCTGTTTGACGTGCCGTTTTCTTCTGTAAATGCGTTTTTGTCTGCATCACCGTTATTTTTTGCGCCGTTGCCTTTGTCAGATGTACCATCCGTTTTATCTTCAAAAACTGTAAGCCCGCCTTCCTTGCAAAGCGATTCATCCCACCATTCACGGATTGTCGAAGAATCATGAACCGAAGTTGTAACAACAGAAAGGGGAGTGTAGTCCTTGAACGGAACATAAGGCTGCTTTTCTTTGTCCCAGAAACGGCTCCATCTTACAACGCGCAGTCCTAAAATTTTATGATTAAGCATAGTTTCTGGTACACATTTTATGCCGACTCCAAGGTCTTCGCCGCAGGCTGTCATTTTTATGCTGTCGGTAACAGCGGAAAATATTTCATTTGCCTGTTTTTTCCAGAGTGATTCGTTTTTCTTGTCCAAAGCAGAAAACATATCCTGCAAAAGCTTTTTTTCTTTTTCATTGAGCGAATTCCACGAAACAGATTGACCGTAAGTCCATATCGGGACGAACTTATTTTTTGAAACTTCGAGCAGAGTTCTGTTTGACCAGTACGAAATAAGAACCTGCTTTATTTTTTCTTCTGCCTCGGCGGTACAAAATTGTTTTAGTGAAGTTTGTGCAATCTGTGTACTTCCGTGAATATTTTTCTTGAAAAGCCAGAGTTCTTCACCTTCGAGTTTGTCGCAGAAAAGTTTAAGGATTGAATGTGCCGCTTCGTGATTCCATGTAATGTCTTCAATAACACTTGTCGGAATATGGCTTTGACTTAGCCAGCGGATACGGTCATCGTCAAATCCGGCTTCGTACAATGCATTTTTTTTAATTGCAGCGTACGGTTCTGTATGCCCGTTAAGAGCGTTAACGTCATCTTCTGGAACTGCCCATATTCGGAAAAAGCCCAGAATATGGTCGAGCCTGTAAGCATCATAAAATTTTGAAGCACATTTAAGCCTGTTTACCCACCAGGAATAATTATCTTCTTTGAGTTCCTTCCAGTTATATATCGGGAAGCCCCAGCTTTGTCCCTGAGGATTTTCTCCGTCGCTTGGAGAACCTGCACGCAATTTTTGAATAAAGAATTCGGGATTTGCCCAGGCATCGCAGGAATCTTCGTTCATTAAAATAGGCATGTCGCCTTTTAAGAGAATGCCGTTTTCGTGTACGGTTTTGACGGCATCTGTAAACTGTTTTTCGGCAATAAACTGGCACCACGCGTAAAATAGATGTTCTTTTAGGAATGCCTTTGTATTCCAAAGTTCAAGAATTTGTTCCGGTGTTTTTTGCCGGTCGTTTTCGAGCCAGGTTTTCCAGCTTGCCTGCATGTAATTCCATTTAAGATTTTTATAAACGGCGTAAGTTTTTACCCATTGGTTTGACTTTATCCATTTTGCAAGATTTTCATCAGCTTTGCCGTCTTTATAGGTTTTTGTATTATAGAAGATTTCCTGAAGCAGGCTGATTTTTGTATTTAAAATTCCGTCATAATCATAGCGGTTTTTAAATCCATATTGAGAAATAAAACCGTCGTATTTCTTTTTAAAGTTTTCGTTTTCGTTATATGTCTGTTCGAATTCAGCAATGTCTGCAAGACTGATATAAATAGGATGCAGGGCAAATGCCGAAAGTCCGGAATAAGGTGAGCTTTGAGTGCCTGTGTCATTTAAAGGAAGCAGTTGAATTATTTTAAGACCCGATTTTTTGCAGAAGAGGGCAAATTCCGAAAGAGACGGATATTCACCGATGCAGGGATGTTTTTCTGAGTATAAGGCTCCCAGCGGAACTGAAACGCCTGTTAATCTGTTGTCCATAAAATTCGATTTCATAGCGATACAATTATAGCATGATAATTAAAAATATGGATTTAAAATGATGAAATTTTTGTTGTATAAATTTTATTGCGTGACAGGAACTCCGGTAACGATTTTTTCCTCTTACTTTACAATCTTAAAATCTGCGTGATTGTTTTTGCGGAAGAATTTTACTTTGCATGGGGAAGGGCGGATGTTGTCGCAAAAGTATTTTATATCTGAGGCATACTGCGAAGCCAGATATTCGGCATTGTACGAAAAAGTCTGTTCTTCGGAAATGCCTGTTTCTTCCGTGCGTGCAAGCGCTCCGTAAAATCTGATGATGTCGCCGGCGGCCTTAAAATATTTCATGCCGTTTTGTTTTTCAAAAAGGTGTTTTAGAAATTCCAGCTGGATTTTTTCTATATCATGATGATTCTGGCATTTACAGAACTTCTGGCTTTTTTCTGTTGAAGAGTCTGCTGTGTTTTTTGAAGAATTTTGTTGTTTGCCTTTCTTTTCATTGCTAAAGCCTTTGGTTAAATCTCCATATTGTTCATAAAAAAGCTGGAAAAGTTTTGACGGTTTTATTTTAAGAAATTTGCATACCGAATTCATCCATGGTACGGCACGTCCGTCGTTGTAAAAAAAACTGCACGACGCGGCAAGATGTTCTGCCCGTTCTAAATCCTGAGGTGCCATTTTGCCTGTCTTAAGTACATGATACGGAGGCGTAGTTTCAAAAGTAAGTTCAAGCTGAGTTGCCCTGTCTGCTAAATCTGTACCCGGCAAAACTGAAAGGCAGAAAATTTCAAGATTGTTTGGAAAAAGCGAAATTGCAAAATCGATGCCGTCCTTAAAGCTCGAAAAACTTTCGCCTGGAAGACCGTAAATTAAATCAAGACCGAACGTAACGCCTTCATCATTTAAAATTGAAATGCCGTGAATAAATTTCTTTTTGTCAAAACTGCGGTTTACGCTTTGAAGAACCTGTTCATTTGCACTTTGCAGTCCGATTTGCAGGGCGCACGGAATTTTTGTAAACGCACGGGCAAGTTCCCTGTCTATATATTCCGCACGGGCTTCGAAATAATAAAAAGTTCCCGGCGTTTTTTTTGCAATCAGCTGAAGAATCTGCACGGCTCTTTTTTTGTTGATGTTATAGGTCGGATCTAGAACAAAAACCTGCGGAATCTTTTTTGCAGCAAACAAATCAAGTTCTTTTTCAATGCGTTCCATAGGAAAAAGGCGTACTTTTTTTTCTCCCTTGGATTCATAGCAGTAAGCGCATTTAAAAGGACATCCTCTTGCAAGTTCCCATAAGGCACCGCCATATTTTGCAGGGTCAATCATGCCCGAAAGATACGGAGATTCAAGCGAGTCTAAATCAACGGATGCGGAAGAAACAACGCTGCAGTTTTGTTCTTCTTTTTTGCAGTTGGAATTACCGTTTATGGAAGTGCCTGCAGGTATGCAGTTTTCTTCGGAGTGATTTTTATCTGCCAGAATGGAGTGCAGTAATTCGGGAACGTTTCTTTCGCCTTCGCCGCATACTGTGTAGTTAAAGCCTGTGTAATAATGTGGATGTGCCGTTATTTCAGGCCCGCCTGCAATGCAAACCGCGCCCTTTGCCCTCAATATTTTTGCCGCTTCATGCAGAATGTCCGCATTCCACACGAAAACCGAAAAACAGAATATTGTGGATGAAACAGAAGTTCCGGCACAAAGCTCCAGCTGGTCTGCAATATATTTGGCGGCGGGGGAGTATGCATGTCGTATTGTTGAACTGACTTCGGGGGAGTATGCCTGCACGGTGGAAAATGCCTGTTCAGCAAGTGAGTTTGCCTGTTCAGCGGGGGAGTATGCGTTTTCACTTGCCACATGCCTAAAATCATCATCTTCCATATTAAAAACTTTAAGCTGAACGTTGCATAAATCTTTTGTAAGCGGCGACGATTTTACCGCACATGCCACACATGCAGCGCCCAGCGGAAGAGCCTGAGGAGATTTTTCAATAAGAAGGGTAGTAAAGATGATTCTGGTTTTCATGATAAAATTTTACACAACGCAGAATAGCAGTCAGAAGAATATCAGTCAATGGTAAATTTAAGCGTGTAGTATAAAGTCAAGGACGGTTTGTTTCTAGGAACAGCACGCACTGTTATATAGTAAAGTTTGCCTGTTCCCGCTTCAAATTTGTTCTGATTATAGGAATCTTTTTCTGTAAGGTCGATAACATAGTCTTTGCAATATGTAAAATTATGGCTTACATCTTCACCTTCGCAAATAGAAGGAATTCCATATTTATCGGTAATTTCTGTTGTAAGAGATGTATATTGTGACTGTTCGTAAGAATTTTTAGGATTTTTAATAATGATGTAAAGGTATTTATTATTACTGTCTACAGTGAAAAAATCGTTGGTTATGACAGGTCTGTTATCGTTAAGGTCAATGTCATTACTTTGCTCTGAATTTCCTGTAAAAATAAAAATATCAGAAGAAGAATCATTTGTTACATTTATTCTTTGGGTTGATGTTACTTCCGAGGTGTATTGTGCAAATAAAGAAATATTTTTGTAGTCATTATAGGTTCCGTTGTATGAGTCACCGGTTCCGCTTCCGATTGAATTTCCTGTTACAGAATTCTGCCTCCATGTAAGCCATTCAAAGCCTTCGTTGCGTAAAGTTGCTTTTGCAGAACTGTCATTTTCGTCATAGCTGTAATCTATAGGTTTCATGAGTTGAACAGGAGTTGTTTTGTCCTGATTTTTGTATACAGTAAGGGCTATGTTTGTTGTAACGTCTTTTGTAATTGCACTGTCGTAGAAATATCCGCCGTTTAATATATAACGTATTCTGTATAAATTTAGGGCAGATGGATTTCCGTTCCAGAATGTAAATGTAGAAGTTAATCCTGTATCTTTTAATGCCTGATTTATGCTGTTTGTAATATCAAGATATGCATAATCAGTGTTACCTATGCGATTAACGGCACAGATTCTTGCAAGATATTTTTTTCCTAAAAGCATGTTCATAACAATAAAACTGTTATTTGTAACAAGGGAACCAGCTGCATTTATTGTTTTAAATAAATCTATTGAAGAATCTCCGTAGAATTCTGGTGTGAATGTGTTTATTTTTCCGCCTGCAATTGCAAGTTCATACCATGCAGAATCTTTTTCTTCTGTGCTGGTTGAATTATCGAGCAGTGTTGAAAAATATTCGCTGTAGGCAAGAGAGGTATCATCAATATTTGATACATCCATTATTTCAAGCTGAAAGTGCGTTTCGTTGTATGAATTATCCTTCCAGATAAATTCAACAGGATAATATTCATCATAAAAGTATTCTGGTTCTGCATAAGCTGCCGTAAAATTTGAAGGAGCTGCAGAAGGTTTGTATTCAAGCACGTTAGGAACTGCAATTGTTGCGGCTGTTTCCTGATTTGCATGAACCATTATTGTATCGCTGTATACGTATACGTGAGAATCATTGTTTGAGTCGGAAAAAATAACCTTAAAATTATAAATTCCGGGCTTTATATTCTTTAACTTATAATTTGCTGTTTCGGGTGGATTTGATGAAAAAATATTGCTGTGGTTAAATCCTAGTACAGAGGAAGGGTATAAATCTCCTCCGTCTGTAGTGTAAAACTGACGGATTTCGTTGTTTGTGTAAAGGTCGTAAAGACCTGCAGTTATTGTATAGTCTGTCGGCGCTGGCCATGGCATGTATAATTTTAGTGCAACAGTTCCGTAACCAGAAGATACATAAGGGGTCAGGTAAAATTTAACCCTTGTGTTGTATCGTAAATCTGCCGTTGCAAGTCCTAAAAAAATAAGCGACGTTTTAATACTGTCGATTACAGATTCTGCAACGCCTGTCGTGTCTATTTCATTTTTTGTTGCACCAAGAGAAAGTTCATAAATTGTCGTATTAGGAAAATCAAAATCAATTTCACCTGTTGTCTCATCGTCTGTAGGTATGAATTGAACTTTTACTGGAGAAATAATATCTCCTGTAATTTTATTTTTACCCCAAAGATAGAAATTCAGTGAAGATACGTCTATTCCTGTAGGCAGAATTGTTCTGCTTGAAGTTCTAAAATTAATTGCGTTATTCTGACTTTTTACTACTAATGTACATTTTGCCTTTTTATTGTCTATATATGCGCTTGTCCCACCAATTCCTTTGCAGGAAACAAGTATTAATGAGAAAAAAATGAATGTCAATAAAACAATCTTTCGCATATTAAACATATAAAAAATCGTAAAAGGGGATATCTAAAAAGTATAGGAGTACTTCTTAGACATCCCCGATACTTCATTATCAGTCAGGAGTTTTTTATACCCGACTGATAAAACTATCGGAAAAACAAAGATTACTCTTTATAAATAACCATTAGTCTTTCTGCCATACACCAGTGTTTCCAGCACCGCCTGTACCTACTTCACCAACAGCCCATGTAGTTGGAGCAGTTGTTAAATCACCCTTTACATAATTTGTTGATTTTGAAGCATAGTCCAAAGGTTCAAATGTTGTAGGTGAATATTCTGGAGTTGCACTATCAATTATGCTCATAGTAATTGGCATTGTGAACGGAGTCTTCGTGTTGTTTATAGTATAAGCATAAAGTGTAAGTGTGTAAGCAGAACCAGGTGCGTATTCAGTAGCAATTGGAACTGTAAAGTATGTGAATGAGTTGTTAGATGTATCAGCAACTTCTTTTCTGTAGAAGGTGTTTGCAGCAAATGTTTCAGCAGATGCAAGAGCTGTGTATGCGCGCTTATCCTTCTTGTAGTAAGATGCATAACCTGCTGACCAGTCTTCAGGTTCTTTTGTAAGTAAAACATAGCGGTCTGCATTGAAAGTCTGTTTGCTTGTACCTTCAGACTCAAATCTTACACCGTTACCCTGATCTGCAATAGTCATCTTAATTTTTGAGTAATTCTTGTTGCGTACAGCAATGAACAGATATTTGAAACCACTTGTAGGGTTATTGTTTACGCGGAATGCGTTTGCTTCATCAATTGTTGCAACTTGTACGGCATTTGTAAGGTCGTTTGAACTATTCTTGAAAATAAGAATATCTGTATCAAGGATTACTTTGTCTGCCGGGTTGTAAATTGAAACATCTGCTCTTCCGTAAACTGCAAATAAGTCAAGATTTGCCCAACCGTCGTATGGAGTCTTGTATTTATCTGTCAAAGCAGTATCTGTTTGTTTGTTTACAAGTCTCTGTATTGGTTTTGCTGTTGTAGTGTTTGCATCGTCAAGCTGATAAATTGTAGCGCCAGATACAGAATTTAATTTCCATCCAGTCCAAGAGGTTTTGTTTTTTGCAAGACTGTAGTAAGTGCCTGCAACATTTCCTTCAACTTTAAGTGGATTAAGAATGAAGTTTCCTCCGCTTTGCCATGCTCCGGCATTAAGTACAACTGGTGTAAATGTGTAATATCTTACATCAGAATCTGGCTGAGGATCATCTGGACCAGGATCAAGAGTAGAAATGTTTGTTTTGGTTGCTGCAGTTGTAAAAGTTATTGTGTCGATCTCGTCATTAGCGCCATAGGTTGTAGTGTAGTAACTTCCTTTTACAAGATGATAATTAATTCTAAATCTGTTAATTGCAGGGGCTGTTGAATCGAAGATTTTTATATCACTAACAGAAACATCTGTTGATGCACCTTCGCGTCTGTAAGCTTTGCTTGCAATTTCTCCTGATGCAGGTGTAGCACCGGTAGGTTCTACGATTGAGAAATTCTGATAAACGTAACTAGAAGCTCCGGCGTCATTTACGGCACTGATTCTTGCAATGTAACGTTTTCCAAGTTCAAGATTAAGTACAAGGAAGTCTGAATTTGCGTTCAAGTTTCCAGCTACATATCCGCCTACATAAGTTCCATCCTTATCCACCTGAGAATAAATCTTATTTGTATATGAAATAACAGGATGTTTTGCTGTTACTGCAGCTAATGTAGCCCAGTTTGCATCACTCAGGGTAAGATCTTCTCCGTCGTTCATTTCTGTAACGTCCATAAGGTCAATCTGGAAGAATTGTTCGCTGTAAGAATTGTCTTTCCAGAGGAATTCTGCGTTGTAATAATTTGTTGTTGCATTTTCTGGATCAATATAGCGGACAGTAAAGTCAGATGGTGCTTCTGGTGCTTTACCTGTTACAGGAGGAAGAATTATTTCCTGTGCAGTAACCTGATTTGCAAGAATTATGATTGTGTCTGAATAGTAGAATTCCTGTGCAGGAGTTTTTGTACTGTTAGTAAATTTAACCTTAAAGTTATATGTTCCTGCCGGGATTGTGCTTACAGTCCAGTTTGCTGCAGATGGTTTCTGGTTGTTCATTGCTCCAATTTCAGTATCAGATAAAGTTTTTGTACATTCTGCTGTTGCCAGAGAATTGTCTGTAACTTTGTTAATTGAGAACTGAATAGAACCTGAAGTAGAAGAGAGGAAAACAGGGTTGATCTCCCAGTTTGTATAAACAGTAAGGCTAATGCTACCATTGCCGTTTACTGCATACGGTGTAAGGTAGAAATTTACTTTTTCATTGTACCTTAAATCAACAGTTGCAGTTGCTGTTAATACAGTCTTTGCAGTAATTGCAGAGATATCTGTTGCAGAAGTTCCTGTAAGGGTAATTTCTTCACTTGTTGCATAAAGATACAGTTTGTACTGGCTTGTAGGCAAGTCAAGTTCTACTGCACCTGTACGACCATAACTGTTAGCGTCGGCATAGAAAGAAATTTTCTTAGGAATCTTTATTGTCGTATTTTCTGTGCCAAGAAGAATGTCATCTCCCCAATAGTAGTAGAAAAGGTTTCTTCCGTCCAATGCGGTTGGTACAATGGTACGTGCACCTTCTGCTTCTTTTATAGGGAATGATACAATACCTTCATCACCGTAAGCGGTAAAGGTAACTGTCTTTACGACTGTTTTGGAGATGTCGCCGTCCGTGGTGGCACCTTCAACAAAACCTGAGCCACAGCTTGCTAAAACAAGGACTGTGAGGCTGATTGCGATTGCAATCAAGTGATTAAGTTTTCTCATATTTTTGTCCTCCATAAATTATTGACAAAATGTTTATATTTTTTCTGACAATTTTTTATAAAACTTTTTGTATTCTTTTTATTTCATTTGATAATAATGCAATACTATTATTCTTCGGTCTGCGGCACCTCCGTCTTTTTATCAGGAGTTGTTTCTGCAGGAGGATCTGCGCCGGAATCCTTTTCTTCAGGATTTTCCGCTTCAGATTTTTCCTTTTCAGCTTTTTCCTTTTCCTTTTCTGCCATTTCTTCAAACCGTTTTCTTTCGGCTTCAAGACGTTTGGCTTCCTGTTCCAAGGTCTCCTGGTTGAAGTCGTAGTGCTTATAAATTACAAGCCCGCACGAATCTTTGTATTCATTTCCTTCCTTATCTGTAACCGTAAGTGTAAGCCGGTAAGTTTTACCGACTTCCAGACCCGAATCCGGAATGTAAGTAACGAATTCCCTTTCGTTAAGGGTGTAGCTGTCATATAAATTAATATTTACTACTTCGTCTTTATCCGTCGTCGAATCAGGTTTTGTTACAACCCACAGATACGAGTTGCAGTTATAAGGTCCTGAAATATTCAACGTATCGTCACTGGCAACATAGTATTCTGAATAAAGCATTTCGCTTGCCACAAAATCTATATCGCCAGGACTAGGCAATGGTTTTTCAGGTAAAATCGAAAAACTTGAATTATAGTCATCAAGCATTGTCTGAATATTGTTCTTACATCCTGTCAGCATTAATATAGAAAGGAGTAAGATCAAACAAAGCTTTTTCACTTTATTCTATCCTCCTTTCCGTTTTATGCGGATGTTGAAACCAAGTTCTGCACCTGCGGAAAATCCCGTTATGGAATCATAGAATCCACAGAGTGCGAAATCAAGAAATTTCCATGCAAGTCCGACCTTTGCATCTGCTGTAAACGACGCAAAGACGCTGCTGAAAATTGCATCTTTTCCAAACCTCCTGTCCCAAATAATATTCAGTCCAAGCCCTGCATCTATTTGTGTAAATAGGGATATCGGAATGCTCAACGGCATTGCTGTGAATCCGACAGAGCCGAGTAATTTTGTCGAAAGAAAGAACGGACTTTCTAGATTTACTCCGTTCAGATAATAGTTGTTAGGGAATTTATATTGAGGGAATCCCATTCCAAAATAAGCGAGTCCTCCAAAATAAAATGGAGTTATTTTCTGAAAGTTGTAATAACCGCCTGCTGCACTAATGGCAAAGGTATACGGTTCTGGGAGGCCTGAAAAAAGTAGTTTTATAGGAATTTCATTTCCGTCTTTTGCAAGAGCGTTTCCACCTACATAGTTTCGTGGCGGAGTTTCTTTTCCGGCTCCCGCTCCCATTATGTATTTTGGTGGATTTGCAAACGGATCAAGAAGGAATTCCCTGATTTTTAATAAATAGATTGAACCGTCTTTATGTCCAACAAGAATTGATTTGTTGTCTGGACTTAAAGAGTAGCTTGAAATTTCTGTATTGTTCAGCGGCATGATGTAACCAAGCTGTTTGCCTGCCATTACGTTGTAAAGACGAAGCTGGTCTTTTTTAGTAAGCACGATTATGGAAGAACCATCGTTACTCAACTGGAAAGATTTTATACGGTCTTCTACCGTAATATTGTTTCTTATCGTTCCGTCAAAATTATAAATTGTAATATGGTCTTCGTCAGAGGCTGTAATGATTCCAGTTGAATCTTCTGTGAATTCAATTCCTGTTTTTAATGCTGAATTATAAGGTAAATCATGGAACGCTACGCCCGAACTTACGTCAAAAAGCATGAGGGAATTTTTATCGGTTGCGGCTGCAATCCATTTACTGTCTCGGCTGAATGCAACGGCATATACAGAATGCCCGGAAGTTTGCAGTGGATTTCGGCGGGTAAAGGAGTTTGTGCTGAAATACCACATGTAAAGTTCAATGGAACCGTCTGCCATTCCTACGGCAATGTAGTCTCCGGACTGGCTTATGGCAAGCCCCGATGCTTTTTTTCTTGAAGACCCCTGATTAAATACAACGACAGGCTTATCAGGAAGCGCACGGCCTTCCAGTGCATTGTCCGAGGATAGTGAAACAAGTCGGTCATATACAGTCTTATCTGTTATGGAAGAAGCGTATTTTACTGCCATAATATTTGTAGAATTCGTTTCTATGAGTTTTGTTACGGAATAATCGGATGTTTTTCGAACGACAATGGTACCGGTTTCTGCATACGAGAATGATGAACCGTCTCTGTTCCAGCTCAGACAGTATACCGGGAACGGTGTTTTTACAGTCGGTTTAATAACCGGAGTCTGCGCGTATGCATAGTTCGCTAAAAAGAGGATAATCGTAATTTGTAAAACAATAATACCGTATTTCCGCATGAATTCATCTTTTCCCCCACCCATGCTAGTCAATAGACAGTATTCCAAAACAATTATCGGTAATGTATGACATTAACTTTAACGAAAAATACATAATGAGCTGTTTTTTTGTTAAAGATTTTTAATACGGTGTTAGTCTGTTTGTATGGCATTTAATCAGATATCGAGCATTTCTTTTATTGATTTTCCGTCATCTTTTCTATATTTTAAATAATATGTCTAAAGCAAAAAAATTATTGAAGGGACTTGAGCGTAAATATGTTGTAAACGCTTTTTTATCGCCTGTTGTAATGATTGGCGAAGTCCTTATGGAAGTTATCATCCCTTTTGTTATGGCAAAAATCATTGATGTGGGAATTTCCAATTCAGATTTGCCGTATGTAATAAGAACTGGTCTTTTTATGGTTCTTCTGGCGCTTATCTCGTTATGTTGCGGTGTACTTGGAACTAGATTTTCAACCTATGCGGCACAGGGATATGCATATAACCTCAGACGCAGGCTTTACGGCTGTATTCAGAATTTTTCTTTTGCAAATATCGATAAATTCAGTACTGCATCGCTTGTTACACGTCTAACAACCGACGTTAATATGTCGCAGAACGTTTTTAGAATGCTCATTCACATGTGTTTCCGTTCTCCGATTATGCTTATAGCCGGTACGTTTATGGCATTCCGCATTAATCCGCGGCTTTCCATCGTATTCCTTGTTGCAATTCCTGTTATTGCAGGCGGCGTTCTGTTTATTTCAATGCTTGCACATCCCCGTTTTGAAAAGATGCTCAAGAAGTTTGACGGTATGAACGCCGTTATTCAGGAAAACCTTATCGGTATAAGAATTGTAAAGGCTTATGTACGCGGCAATTATGAGGAAGAAAAATTCCGCAAAATTGCAGACGATGTACGCAAAGCTCAGGTTCATGCAGAAAAACTTGTAATCTTCCTTATGCCTCTTATGCAGCTTGTGATGTATCTTGCAATGATTAGCGTAATGTGGCTTGGTGGCCGTCAGGTTGTCTGGGGAACAATGCTTTCGGGCGAGCTTATAAGTTTCTTTACTTATGTAACACAGGTTCTTTCTTCTTTGATGATGCTTGGCATGCTGTTCATTTCGCTTGTTATGGTAAAAGCTTCCAATCATCGTATTATAGAAGTTTTTGATGAAGTTCCTGATATTGTTTCTGCAGAAAATGCATGCAATGAAGTTGCAGACGGTTCTGTTACTTTTAAGGATGTTGATTTCAGTTATTCAAAAGATGCTTCAAATAATGTTTTGAACAATATCAATCTTGAAATAAAGAGCGGTTCAGTTGTCGGTATTATCGGTGGTACAGGTTCTTCTAAAACAACGCTTGTTTCGCTTATTCCTCGACTTTATGATGTTCAGAAAGGAAGCGTTATGGTTGGCGGAAAAGACGTTCGTGAATATGATATTAAGGCACTCCGCGATGCTGTATCTATGGTTTTACAGAAGAACGTTCTTTTTAGCGGTACGATACGCGAAAACCTGCGCTGGGGTAACGAAAATGCAACCGATGAACAGATAAAAGCTGCATGCCGTGCCGCAGATGCCGATACATTTATTTCATCTTTCCCGGACGGTTACGAAACAGAACTGGGACAGGGTGGTGTAAACGTTTCTGGCGGACAGAAACAGAGAATCTGTATTGCACGTGCCCTTCTTAAAAATCCTAAGATTCTTATTCTTGATGATTCAACGTCGGCTGTTGATACTGCAACAGAAACCAGAATAAGAACGGCACTTAGAGAACTTGCTCCGGATACAACAAAAATTATTATTGCACAGCGAATTTCTTCGGTAAAAGATGCTGACTGCATAGTTGTAATGGACGAAGGAAAAATCAGCGGCTTTGGTACGCATGAACAGCTTCTTAAAGAAAATAAAATCTATAAAGAAGTATTCGAAAGTCAGCAGCAGGGTAGTGGCGATGCCGACCTTGCTGAATAAATGCGGATTATACGGATTATATAAGGAGAATTAATATGCCACCATCAAGAAGCAGAGGTTTTGCAAAACCTCAGAATGCAAAAAAAATAATCTCCAGACTTATTTCTTATATGGGGAAATTTAAGCTGTTATGGCTTCTGGTTTTGTTTTGCGTTTTAATCAGTTCCGGGGCAAGTGTTGCAGGAGGATATCTTATAAAGCCTGCAATCAATAACTATATACTCCCAATGCTTTCTACAATTAGTCAGGGAGGCACTGCGGCAGATATTGCACCGACAATGGCAGCTTTTGCCCGTTTAATTCTGGGTGTTCTTGTGCTGTTCCTCGTCGGGGTTCTTGCATCATATTGTAATCAGAGGCTCATGCTTTTTATTTCGACAACGCTGCTTTTTAATATCCGCAACGATTTGTTTTCAAGCATGGAAAAGCTTCCTGTAAAATTCTACGATTCTCATACTCACGGAGAATTGATGTCGCGTTTTACAAATGATACAGATGCTCTCCGCGAAATGATGAGTCAGACAATTCCGCAGCTGTTTTCTTCTACAATCACCGTTGTTTCAATTATGGTAATGATGATTGTTCTTAGTCCTATGCTTACGATTGTCGTTCTTGTTTCTATGTTTTTTATTTTCCAGCTTATCAAAGTGATTGGAAAAAAATCTGCTGCGGCTTTCCGTGCAAATCAGAAAAGTGTCGGCGAACTTAACGGTTTTATAGAAGAAATGATTGAAGGTCAGAAAGTTATTAAGGTTTTCAATCATGAAGAAATTGCAAAGAATGAATTTTCTGTTCTTAACGAAAATCTTCGAAAGGCTGGTACAGATGCCATGACATATGGTGGTGTAATGGGACCTGTTACGAATAATACTTCTCATGCACAGTATGCCCTTGTTGCAATTGTTGCTTCTACATTTATGATTATCGGTCAGCAGAAAGCCGGTTTCTTGAACTGGTTTACGGGTGTTCTTGATATTGGTACTATTGCAGCCTTTTTGCAGTATACACGCTCGTTCAGTCAGCCAATCGGTATGATGAGTCAGCAGGCAAACAGTATTCTAAACGCACTGGCGGGTGCAGAACGCATTTTTGCAATCATAGACGAACAGCCGGAAGTTGATGAAGGTGTTTATTCACTTGTTAATGCCTACGATGCAAAAGATAAGGACGGAAAAACAAAACTTGTTCAGTCTTATGCATGCACAGGCGAATGGGCATGGAAGAATCAGGCAGACAGTTCTCTCCGTCATCTGGAAGGTGATGTTGTATTTGACCATGTTACATTCGGTTATGTTCCTGAAAAAACTGTCCTTCACGATATATGCATTCATGCAAAACCTGGTATGAAGATTGCTCTTGTAGGGTCAACTGGTTCTGGTAAAACTACGACAATAAATCTTCTTTCCCGTTTTTATGATGTAGAAGAAGGTTCTGGTACGATTACTTATGACGGAATTCCTTTGAATGATATTTCCAAGAGTGCATTGCGTAAATCACTTGGAATGGTTCAGCAGAATACACATCTTTTTACAGGCACTATAAAAGATAATATCCGCTATGGAAATCTTGAAGCGTCTGATGCACAGGTTTACGAGGCTGCAAAACTTGCAAATGCTGATTATTTTATCCGTCATCTGGAAAAAGGCTACGATACGGTAATTACAGGAGACGGTGCAAGCCTTAGTCAGGGACAACGACAGCTTCTTGCCATTGCACGTGCTGCTGTTGCAGATCCTCCTGTTCTTGTCCTTGATGAAGCAACCTCTTCAATCGATACCCGTACCGAAAAGCTTATTGAAGAAGGTATGGACTCTTTGATGAAGGGAAGAACGACGTTTGTAATTGCACACAGGCTTTCTACAGTACGCAATGCCGATGAAATCATTGTTCTTGAGCATGGAAAAATCATTGAGCGTGGTACTCACGATCAGCTTATTGCTGCAAAAGGCAGGTATTACTTCCTTTATACTGGTAATAAGATTGCAATTGATGAATAAAATCGTGCAATAATGCACTATACGGTTTTTGTTGCAAAAGTAACAGTTTAATGCCGCTATGCGGCGCAATAAAAAGAGGGACTGTTTAAAAATGGACAGTCCCTTATTTTTTTTAATAACTTTTTTTCATTAGGAGATTTTTATTTCATACGAGGACCGAATGGGCGACTACCTTCCTGTGGACCGCCGTTTGAACCTACGTTAGAAGCCGTATATATATAGTTTCCTGCCGATATGCTGAATGTCGTTGTTGCAGAACCTCCGCTTACAGTCGGCATTGTAGTGTAAAGATTGTGAAACCTTGTTCCTCCGTTTACAGTTACGCTCTTTTTTACGGTATAGGTCGTGCCTGTTTTAAATTCTGGCGAAGAAAGAATCATTATTGAACCAGTACTTGACGGAAGAGTATATGCAAACACCGCGTTTCCATCCTCGTCGGTAATTGCCATCGTTGTGTTCGCGCTGCCGTAGTAACTGTTGGAAAGAACTGCCGTTGCGGTCGTACAGTTTTTCGGTGATGAATAATTATTTGTTCCAAGGCCTACAAGAAGTCCGCCAGTAATTTTAAACGGATTATTGTCGCAGTCAAAAGCGCATTCAGGTTCCCTTATTCCTATTGCAACAATTGTTCCACCGTTTATTGTAATTCCGCTGCTTCCGTTTGCATCAATTGCATCATTCTGGGAACTGTAAGCATAAATTGCGCCGCCGTTTATAGTGATGTTTCCGCCTGCATTAATTGCATCGTCCGTACAGTTGAGTGTAATTGTTCCTGCATTTATGTTCAGGTTTGACTTTGCTTCAATTCCTTCTGGAGAACAGCTTTCGCCGGTAGACTGGTTTTCGTATGGAGTTCCTGTGGTAGTTATGTTAATAGTCCCTCCGTTAATTTCTACATAAGGATTTGGCGTAGTCATAGAAGTTCCGCTTAAAAATGTTGTGTAAAGTAGAGATTTATTTGCCGTTGCAGTGTAGGTTGAATTATTAATCTCGCTTTCCGAAGATTTCCAGTGAGCAGTAATTCCTTTTGCTACAGTATTTATAGTAAGGTTTCCGCCATTAATGATTACAAATCCTGCTCCTGCTGTGTATTCAACTGTAAGGTCATCTTCATCAGCATCTTCTCCTTCAACTTTTATACCGACGCTTTCGTCATCGGTAAGAGTTCCTTTTCCTGTAAGGTTGATGTTTCCGCTGTCGATTATTACACCGTTCAGGCTTCTAAGACAATCGCGGCCAGTTGTTCCGCTTACGTTTACGTTAAGTGTAAGGTTTGCAATCCTTATGTAATCCTTGCTGTAAACTGCATGTTTATATCCTTTGTTTTCGATGTTGAGTGTGCCGCCTTCAGTTGCAGAAGTTTCTCCTGTGAAAATTAAAGCACCTTTTGAATATACAGAACCTTTTTTATCATCATACATTGTTGCAGTCTGATTCAGGCTTCTTGTATCGGTAAGCGTGTTTTCCGTTCCAGCTGGTACTACAATGAACGTCCTTTGTTCCGAACTGAACCTTAAAACAGGACCCGCTCCGTTTTCGCTTGTAATATTGGTATTATTAAGAACGACAGCTGCATCAGTTTTTTTATTCTTTATGAAAACCGTACCCGTATAGTTTCCTGAAAGCACATATTTGATTTTGCCGGTTCCTTTATACTGTAAAATTATTCCGTTTGAAGCGGCATCAATTTCGCTGCCGTCTGAAGCCGTTCCTTCCTGTGTGTTTATGGTTTTTACGATAGTAAGTTTTGTGTCTGCAATTTTCCCAAGTGAAGTTTCTTCTGTTGCCGCGTTTACTGCTTTAGAAGAATCTTCTCCGATATAAGCTGAAGCTTCCGTGCCGTTGAATATTACATAGACAATGCCGTCGGCGGTAAAGTTTTCGTATAAATCTTCAGAAATAATGCATGAGGCATTTGCAGTATCGGTGTTTTTATAGGAATTTGAACCGGTGTTGTCTGTAATGCCTTCATCTATAATTGCTGATTGAGAAGAACTGCTTGCGTTATCCGATATGCCATTTTCATTTTCAGATGGAATTCTTGATTCAAGCGGATTTTCGCATGAAGAAAACATAAAAAATGTTGCTGCCATACCTAACAGCAGTTTTGTAAATTTTTTTGAAAGTATTTTCATATTACCTCCTGTGTAAGGCCGCACGGCAGGCGGCCGGTGTTCAATAGCAAAGCGTAAAGAAAATTGCGCATGCAATTTTTAGCTTTACTTCCTAATGTAAGGCCGCACGGCAGGCGGCCGGTGTTCAATAGCAAAGCTTTGTGTTTTTACTGTACTTTACAATCTCTGCAAAATCTTGAATTGTCCCTAAGAGAAATCTAAGAGAACTCTTAGAAAACTTATGACAATTTTTCATTTATTTTTTTTTAATTTGCCCTATACTTTGGATATGCTGTTTTCGAGTATAAAAGTTTCCGGAAATTCCGGGCGGAAAATACTGCTGGTTTTCTCTTTTATTCTGTTTGCGGGGTTATCGTATGCTCAACCAAAAAACAATCAAAAACCTTCGAATCCTATGGAAGGGCATCCACCACCAGCACCGCAAGAACCACTGAATAAAGGAGAAAATCCGAAACAGCCTCTTGAATTGCCTCCGGATGATTTAGTGCCGCCACCACCTTCACCTGAAAAAAAAGATGGTGTAATTATGAATTACAGGGGGATACGTACTTATTCAGTACAGTTTCCGTTAAAAGTAAGAAATGTAAAATGCAGCAGAGTTGATGAAAATACAATTGTTATTGAAATTGCTTTTAATCAAAGTATAGATCCGCGTTCTATAAAAAAAGCTTCTATATTAATTGATGGAGAAGAGATAGAAAAATCGCCGAGGTTTTTCTTCAATAAAAAAGGTGATACGGTAAAGTTTGAACTGGCATTTTGTAAAGATGAATTCGAACTTAAAATGCAGGGCATCTGTTCCTTTGACGGAAGTGTGATGGAAAATGAAACAAAACTGATAAAGGTGGAAGAGTGATTTATGAAGATACTTGTTGTTGAAGATGATAAGGGAATTTCTGATTTTATAATACCTGAGCTTGAACATGAAGGTTATGAAACAAGGCTTGCTGTAACCGGACGCGAGGCATTGGAAAAATTCGATGAGGAACAGCCCGACCTTGTGCTTCTTGATATAATGCTTCCCGAACTGAACGGACTTGAAGTTTTAAGACGGCTCCGGGCAAAATCAACTGTGCCTGTTATTTTAGAAACTGCACGCGGAGAATCAATCGATAAGACAAACGGACTTAATCTTGGTGCCGACGATTATATTTCCAAGCCGTTTGAAATTGATGAACTTCTTGCAAGAATAAACGCACTTTTCCGCCGCATTGATTTTTCTTCTCATAAGGAAGAGGCTCTTACTCTCCGCGAACTTCAGCTTAATCTTGACCGCATGAGTTGTACTGTCGCGGCTCAGGAAATTATTCTTTCAAAAACGGAATTTATGCTTCTGAAACTGTTTATGGAAAATCAGGGTAAGGTGCTTTCGCGTTCGAAGATTATTGATGGAATCTGGGGCGAAGGGCATTTTATAGACGAAAATACAGTTGATGTTTACGTCGGTTATCTGCGCACAAAGTTTTCTGATAAAACAAAGGATGAATTCATAAAAACGGTACGTGGAACCGGTTATATGATGGTTTAGCGGAGGCAAAAATGCGTAGTTTCGCGATAAGACTTTCGTTGCGTTTTATGTTTGTCCTGATGTTCGCGGTGATGCTGCTTTCGCTGTTTTTCCTTGTTTTTACGGGAAGCCTTGTAAGGGCAGGGCAGACTTCAGAACTCCGCGATGCAGAGGCAAAGGTGTTTGCAGCTGTAGAAGTTCTGGCGTTTTCAAATACAATGTCAGCGGATGACTCAACTGAAAAATCTGTGATGTTTTTTTCAGAAGATATTGCACAAAATCTTATTATTGATAATATTCCATATTATCTGACTTACTCCGTTTATATTCCTGAAAAAAGCACGGTTCTTGCCACAAATGACCCTTTTCTTCCCCTTCTTTCCGAAACAAAAGGGAAAGCTGTCCGCTATTTTGCAAAAAATTTTTTTATAGACGGAAATCTTGATATTCTTTATTATGCAGCTTCTCATCAACTTGGAAACGAAAATGTAATTTGCGAAGTTTCTGTTAATGTCGAAAATAATGCTTTTACCATGATTTTTTCGAAACTCCCGCTTGCCCTTCTTTTTATGACTCTGCCGGTTTTAGTTCTGTCATTTCTGCTTTCTCTGTTCATTACAAAAAATACGATAAAACCGGTTGTAAAAATTACAAGGGCAGCTCAGTCCATGACGACGGAAAATCTTGACGGGCAGCTTCCATTAACAGGCCGCAATGATGAAATAGATGAACTTTCGAGAACGTTTAATTCACTTTTTTTACGGATTAAGGCTGATTTTGACCGTGAAAGGCAGTTTTCAAGCAATGTTTCGCACGAACTGAATACTCCGCTTACAGTAATTTCAGGGCAGACTAATCTGCTTCTTCGTTGGGGAAAAGATAATCCTGAGCAACTGGAAAAATCGCTGAATGCTATTAAAAATGAATCAAAATCCATGCACACTATAATAGAAAATCTTCTTCAGATTTCCAGAATTGAAAGCGGACGTATTAAACCTCAGTTTTGTGATGTTGATATCCGGGAACTTTTTGAACGTGTTGCAGAAGAATTTAAGGCTGTTGCTCCGAATGTCCGTTTTGAAATAAAATTCGGCGATGAAAATGGTTCGTACAGCGATGCAGAAGCCTTAAAAAATAAGCTCTTTTATAATCTGCATCTTAATACCGATTCAGAAATGCTTCATCAGATTCTGACAGTGCTTATTTCCAATAGTGTAAAGTTTGCAGGAAATGATTGTACCGTACGCCTTGTCGCTGTCCGAACGGAGCAGGGAATTATCCTTACAGAAAGTGATGATGGTCCTGGAATTTCTTGCGAAGCATTGCCTCATGTTTTTGAACGTTTTTACCGTGCAGATGAAGCACACGTGCGTTCTGCAGGCGGTAGCGGACTTGGTCTTTCAATTGCAAAAACCCTTTGTGATGCTGTTGGCGCAGAAATTTCTGCCGGGAACGCAGAGCCTCATGGAGCTTTGTTCAAACTGAGTTTTAAAGGTAAATAAAAGGGCAGACTCTGTGAGTTTTTTGAGTCTGCCTTGTTCTTTTATTCAAAAATAATTACGTTCCACGAAAGCGGCTGAACTTTTGTTGCTGCAATGCCGTTTTCCAGTTTTGCAGTTTTGTTTTCGGCTGGGGCTTTCCAGTCGTTGCCGTAACCGCTTTTTGCTTCAAAATCTTTACTGAACATTTCGTAATGAGTAATTTTTGAAAAACGCTGTGCTGTAGAACCTGCTTCACCAATTTCTGCAAATCCGCGGACATCTAAATCCAAAGGATATTCTTCTTTTTCGTTTCTGTTAATTACAAAAACTGCAAGGCGTCCTGAGTTTTCGTCCCAGGCACACGCGCTGTCTATGTAGTTTACGTTGTTCTTTCCTGTATACTGTGATGTATCATCAATTGCATAGCCAGGCATATCAAAAGTTTCTGAATCAACACTAACCTGCAAAGAAGTACCGCGTGCAAACTCAATCAGCTGGCGGAAGGCGTAATGAGTTGCTGCTTTCCATACATGGTCGTGATTTGCACTTGCAAGGGCATTCAATCCGCCTGTCATACATCCGATTTTTACACGGTCTGCATGGCGCAGTAAGGCAAGCTGAATGGAAGTCATGCTCAAAAGTTTAATCATATCTCCGCCCGGAAATTCCCGTTCTGGCATATTATCAGGATCATGGCGGATATACTGACGTTCCGGGTCAAAGTGATAGTGAGTTCGTGCCATATTGTAAATGCCGTAACCTGGATGAAGTTCGCCGAATGGTTTTTGGAACGCGCCGTATTCATCAAAAGAAATATTTACTTTTCGAGGAGAGCGGTGTTTTGCCTGAATATAGTCGAGCATGGCAGCTTCGGTATTAATAAAATCTTCGTAATAAAGTGAACCGCCGAGTAAAGACAAAGTATCACCAGGTTTTGCAATGTGATAGTGGTGAAGTGCAAGGTAATCAACCGTATCATAACACTGATCCATAACTTTTGCTTCCCATTCAGGATAGTGATCCATAAACGAAGCCGAAGAACCGCATGCAACTGTTTCTATAGAAGCATCAATCCACTTCATAGCTTTTGAAGCTTCGTGGCATAAAGTTCCGTAACCAGTTGGATTTTTTTCCCAGGAACCAAGCTGCCAGTGACCGTCCATTTCGTTACCAAGACACCAGGTTTTTACACCGTAAGGTTTTTCGTGTCCGTATTTGCGGCGTAAATCAGACCAGTATGTTCCGCCTTCGTGATTTGTATATTCAACACAATCCATTGCATCCTGAAGATTGCCCGTTCCTAGATTTACTGTATAAATTGGTGCAGTTCCAGCTTTTTCTGCCCACTGCAAATATTCATCGTGACCAACATCATTAGGAATATACTGATACCATGCAGGATCAAGATGAACTTTGCGACCTTCCATAGGACCAATTGAATCTTTCCACTGCCATGCCGAAACAAAATTACCGCCAGGCATACGGACAGCCGGCAATCCTGTTTCCCTCAAGGCATTTATAAAATCAGTACGGAATCCCTGCGAATCTGCTGTCGGGTGCTTTGGATTATACATCGTTCCGTTTACCATAGTTCCAATCGGTTCCAGAAATGCAGAAAAAAGGCGTGGAGAAATCTCCCCAATCTTAAATTTCGGATGAACTGTAATTCTTGCTTTTTTTGACATAGTTTTTCCTCTCTATCTTTTTATAATTGTATCACATGTTTCTGTTTATTTTACCAGTGCATGCTTTTGCCATCGTTTGCTCTTCCATCTCCAGAGCATTACAAAACCGCGGGTTGTTTCGTCAGTACCAATTCCAAGCCAGAAGCCTACAAGACCAAGTCCGAATTTTATTCCTAAAATGTAGCTTCCTAAAACCATGAACGTCCAGTTTGAAAAAATGCCGTACAAAACCGGGAACCGTACATCGCCAGCTCCTTTTAAAGCTCCAACGTAAATTAAATTCAAAGAACGGCCGAATTCAATATAAGCAGAATAAATTAAAAGCGTACTTACAAAAGCAACGACTTCCGGAATGTCTGTAAAGATTCCAATTACAGGATGTTTGATAAGGTTTACAACCACCATCATAACCATGGAACAGGTTGTTGCTACCAGCTGATATCTGAAAACTTTTTTATAAACAATATCATTCTGTTTTGCGCCGACAAAATATCCTGCCTTGATTTGTGTTGCCTGACCGATTGCAATTGCAGCAACAAATACGAATCGAAGAATGGTCATCGTGTAAACTTGAGCCGACATTGCATAAGTTCCAAGCGTAGAAATCATTGCCATAATTGTAATCTGGCTTACGTTGTAAGAAAGGCTTTCTCCTGCGGTAGGCACTCCAACTTTTAAAACAAGACGGAAAGCTTCGCGCGGAACCTTTGTAATTCCGTGCAGATGGAAAACAACATCCTTGCGTCGTTTTATAAATGTGCGGAACAAAATGCAGGAAACCAGCATGGAAAGACCTGAAGCGCCTGCAACTCCTGGAACTCCAAGAACAGGAAGTCCGAACCAGCCGTAAAGCGACAGAGCATTTCCCAGAACGTTCGTAAGGTTTGCAACAATGGATGTTATCATTGCTTCGCTTGTGTAACCGTAACTTCTTAAAATTGCTCCCTGCAAAAGACTGAATGCCTGGAAGAAACAGCAGATGCCGCCGTAAATTACAAAATACTGCCATGCGTAGTGGCGGACAATCGGGTCAAGAGTGTAGCGGTCCAGAAGCCAGCCTGTTCCAAGAATTACAAGGGCAGTCATAAAAATTGACATTGCAAAAACCATGATTGCGCCGGCCTGTGCAATATGATTCAGTTCATCTTCTGATTTTTCAGCTCCAAGATACTGTGCAAGAACAATAGAACAGCCGGTTCCAATTACAGAAAATAAAATCACTAGAAAAAATGAATATTGAGAAACAAGTCCAACAGCTGCAACTGCATCATTACTGTATGAACTGAGCATAATTGTGTCTACAGATGAAACTAAAATACGGAAAAACTGCTCCATCGCAATCGGGAGCGTAAGTTTGAGCATTGGCAGAGCGCCACGGTTTTTATTCGTCATGAATGTATTTTATCCTTTTGTAAAGAATGAAAATAGTCTGATTCTATTCAGATTTTGTATGAAAAATACAGTAAAAACGTAAGAAAATCAAAGGATTTTTAACAAAGAAATGATGTATATATTAGAAAACAGTTTGATTTAAAACATTGATACTAACTGCCAAATTCATTATAATCAGCACAATATTTTTTAATAAATGCTTTGTGAGGATGACAGAATGAAAGCAATTGAATTGGAAAAGGCATACGAGCCTAAGTCTTTTGAAGACAGAATTTACAACGAATGGGATTCGAAAGGTTATTTTAAGCCTGCAAGTGATGAAAAATCCCCTGTTCACGAACAGTACAAATGCCAGTGTGCAGACTGTAACAAAAAAACAAATACTTATTCTGTCGTCATCCCTCCTCCAAATGTAACAGGTGTCCTTCATATGGGACACGGTTTGAACAATACTCTTCAGGATATTGTAGTCCGCTATCACCGAATGAAGGGAGATAATACTCTCTGGGTAACTGGTACAGACCATGCAGGAATTGCAACTCAGAACGTTGTTGAACGTCAGCTCAAAAAAGAAGGCCTTACACGTAATGACCTTGGTCGCGAAAAGTTCCTTGAACGCACCTGGCAGGTAAAAGAAGACCATCATAATACAATCGTAAAACAGCAGAGAAAACTTGGTAACTCTACAGACTGGGAACGCGAACGCTTTACTTATGATGAAGGCTTGTCTGCTGCAGTTCGCGATGTTTTTGTAACTTTGTATGAACGCGGACTTATGTACCGTGGAAAACGTTTGGTAAACTGGTGTCCTCGTTGTGGTACTGCTCTTGCTGATGATGAAGTTGACCACG